>NZ_JANCLM010000029.1:0-87492 GCF_024259445.1 Pseudomonas sp. DVZ6 | reverse complement strand
AGGGACAAGGGACCGCGCCCCCCTGTAGGAGCGGCCTTGCGCCGCGAAAGGGCTGCAAAGCAGCCCCGGCAATCCCGAGCCTTACGCCCTTCCAGAACCCTAAAATGGTCTGGATATTCACGACTAATTGGCAGGTAAAAACCAACCATTTATCCGCTATAAAACCCAAGCCCGCAAGCAACCACCAAGGAAGGCAAGCGCTACGGGCAGGCCGGCCCCCTCACTCATTACACTGCATTGCCCAAAAGGGGTTCCATCAATGACCACCACCCAACTACCTGTCTTCATCCGCGAAGTGAAGCAAACCGACCTCCAGCCCTGGCACGACTACTGGTCGCAATACCAGGCCTTCTACCAGGTAGACCTGGGCCCAGCCATCACCGAGTGCACCTGGGCCCGCTTCTTCGACCCGACCGAACCCATGCACTGCGCCGTGGCCACGGACGGCGAACGGCTCTTCGGCTTCGTCCACTATGTGTTCCACCGCTCGACCTGGGGGCGTAACGACTTCTGCTACCTGGAAGACCTGTACGTGTGCCCGAGCGCCCGAGGGCGGATGATCGGCAAGCAACTGATCGAGTTCGTCCAGGACCAGTCCCGGCAGCAGCAGTGCGACCGGCTGTACTGGCATACCCAGGAGACCAACCGGACTGCGCAGCGGTTGTATGACTGGATTGCCGAGAAGCCGGGGGTGATTGAGTACCGGATGCCGCTGGATGTCGTTCACTAAGGCCATTGTGCCTAAGTCCATTGTGAGCAAATGAGGGCGTGGGAGCGGGCTTGCCCCGCGATTGGGACGGTAAGGTCATCGTCGTTGCCTGTACTGACGGGCAGACACCGGCGAAACCGGTGCCATCCCCTGCACGGCTCTTTCAGCAATACGTACAGCTCGTTTCAGCCCTTTCCTCGGGCTGAGGCGGGCGTTGACTGCCCATACGCTCCATCCACAATCTTGCGCATCCACCGAGGCATCCTGCAGCGCATCAATCTCTCTGCCTCTCCGGTATCGAGCCTGGATAGAATCGTTTGAACCATCGCGCCCGTCAGTTGGTGCCTGCCGATATAGAAAAGCGCACACAGCGCCAAGCCGGCCTGACTACCCGCACATTGCAACTTATCCGCAGATACATGCCGCAAGTGGACGACCGCATCACCCACCCGTAGATCACGACTGGAGCCACTGGTGTAGTACATCGGCCGCACCTGAACCTGCGTGCTGAGCCTGAACCGTCGGACTGCTTCGGCCCCATGCACTTGGATGATCTCGCCACGTGCTTTGACCATTGCCATCATCACGGTGACAGGTCCCGGTCGCACCTTGCCCAAATAGGGGCTGCACTTTGGCCGTATGTACACACCTCGCGCCACCCGCTCCAAGGCGCCCGCCCGGACAAGGCGGGCCAGAGCCTTGTCCACGGCGGAGCGTGATCCGAACTTCGTGAAGTGTTGAACAGTGAACGGCTTGCCTCGGGCCAGATAACGAATGTGGCTGGCAATCGCCTGCGCTACCGACACGCTTGCCTTCTCATCGGCTTGGGTTGAAGCCTCCAGCTGGTCAATCTCCCACCCCATGCAACCGCAACGCCCGCTGCGCACATTCTTTCCAGCTCAACTTGCGCCGCTCGGGCACCACCACGGGTAACTCCGCCGCCATCACCACCGGCATATCCCGCATCCGTACCCACGGCTCACTCTGCCAATACAACAGACTCGCCGTATGCCCACCCGGCCAGCACATCCTGCCCAGGCGCGGCAGGTCTTCCAGCGCCGAGTCCTGCCCATCGCGCAGCACCGCCACCACCTCATGGGTCAGCCAGTGCCGCAGGTGGCGGTTTTCCGGAATGTGATGATGGGCCAGCAGGGTATAGGCACCGGACTCGCTGACCATGGTGGTCTCGCTGTACTGGCCGTAGCGCAGCAGTTGCACGGTGCGATGCTGGTCCGGGTCGAGCTTGCGGATGCAGTGTTCGTCGAAGAAGCGCCCGGTCATCCGGCCGAGTTCGTGGGCGCAGAACCAGGCTTGGGATTCGAGCCAGAGGGTGTGGAGGGGACGGTTGTGGCGGGTGAAGAGGGTGGAGGAGTAATGGTTGTCCATGATTGGCCTTCCAGAAATCAGGAGAGCCGTTTCTAACGGGAACGGGATTCCGCTGCGTGAGCGTTCTTAGCGCTCAATCAAACTACCGTGGTTTCCTCTGCTTAAATAGTGTTAGACGTGTAGGACATTTCTCGATTTTGAGGCTCGGACATTAAAAAGGCTGCCAAAAGGCTAATGCCAGTCAGTTAAGAAAAAATGGCGCTTCCCCTAGTTGGGAAAGCGCCGTTTTTTCGTTAGCCTCGTCATCGGTTTGAGGAAGAGGCCGCTCGTTCAGAGGCTTAACTGACTGGCATTAGCCAAAAGGCAGCCTTTCTGGATAGCAGGCGGTCATTCGCTTTTCGGCCAAATCGTCAGTGCCATGTTGGCAAGGACATGGGCTCTGGCTGAAATTGAGACCTCATCCCACGCAAGGGTAGCAATCAAAGGAACATTAAGACGAAGGCTGGTGTTGGCAATCAGCTTGTCTCGCTTCGCTGAAAAATCGCAGTGTTGCGCTGCTCTATTGACGCTGAGGTTCAGCAGCGTCAAGTTGCCCAGTGTTGGGATGCTCTCATACCGTTCCCGAATGAGGAGTTGCCAGGGCGTCAATGTGCCGCCAGAGCGCACAATCACTTCGATATCCGACTCGTCGCTGTCGGCTGCCGCGCTGCCATCCTTCAGTGGCCAGTGGGTGTGCCAACTGCGCGGCAAAATATGGTCGATATCGAGAGCTGATAGGTTTGGTAGTTCTGGCTCTTCGCTTTTAACGGATAGCCGTAAACCGCCCTCCAGCTCCGTTAGCAGTGAACGGGTTTTCGCGGTATCCAGCCGGCCTGGGTACAACGGTGCGCTGACGCAGGCGTTACGGAATTCGGCGTCGTCGGGCCAACGGGAAGCATCTCCGTTGAGTGTACTCAGATAGTCGCCGAGGACTCCGCTGGAGATCCCTGATTTCGTCAGGTGACGTAGCGCACTGAGGAAGATGTTGTTGTAGTTTTTGGGCGTCAGTCCACAGACAGCGCGGCGTACCACGTAGGACGCCAGGCAATTGAACATGCAGGCTTTGTCCGCCTCAGGCACTTGCGCAGTCGAAATCAGCAGGGCCAGCGGGTGGAGCGTCGTGACATCATACGCCGCAATACGACGCCCAAGACGAGCAATGAGGGAGGAGCCGGAGGTGCTGATCAGTTCGCGGTAATGTTCTGCGTATTGGGTCAGGGTCACCAACTGACGGTCTGCGGTTTTGGCTGGAGCCTCGGCTGCGTAGCGCCGGTATTCGTTGTACAAGCGTGACAGATCAATCTCACTGCCCAACTCTGCTTGCAGTGTGGCATGGATCAACCACTCCAGGCGGGGCTTGTTCAGGCGGCCACGACGCTGCTTGGTAGACCAGTAGTCTTCTTCGAACGGTAGCCACTGCTTGTCGTAAAGCGCTTGGGCATCGACTTTATCTTGGTCGGCGCGCATGAAAATGTAGTTGCGGATCAAGTCCGTGGCATGCAGCTCTGCGCCCCGTCCATTGAGCGTTTCAAAAATCACCTGGGCATCGTCCTCGGCTTCCAGCGAAATGCTGACCAGCTTGAGGTCTTGCAACACCGCCATGATGAGGCTTTCTGCATAGGCAGCGGCCAATTCGTTTCCTGAGCGAATCCAGCGTATGAACTCATGGGTAAAGAACCAGATCGCGGCCAGTGCAGGTGGGTGATCATAGTGCTTGCGCAGGCTGCCATGCTGCGTGAAATGGGCCGGGTATTCGCTCCGGAAATCGTCCAGACGCTGGATGCCGAGGCTTTTGATGAATTGGGGGCGGTCGCGGAAGGTCGGCCACAGCTTGTAGCGCTCCATTTTGGGATCGCGCATGGTTTCTTCGTTGTTGTTCTGCATGCAGCCGATCACGCTGGGCTCAAAGGCTTGAATACCGGTAGCACGTAACGCGAGCAGAAGCGAGGCCAGCACGTACTGAAGCGTGGTCAACCGTTGCTGGCCATCAATGATGTGCAGGGTGTCGACCCCCATCAGTCCATCTTTGACTTGGGGTTCGAGGACCACCGCGCCCAGGAAGTGCGGTGTGATGCTCAGGCCGGATACCCGCGCCTGGGCTTTTTCCTGGATGTCCTGCCACAATGCATTCCATTGATTGCGCAGCGTCCACACATAGGCGCGCTGGTAGAACGGTACACAGTACTGGCGGCGGTCTTGAAAAAGCTGGCGCACGGTGAGCGTTTCGGATTTCATGGCGTCCCCTTGGTGGTCTGCGCATTCTGGCTTGTGCGGACCACGGCGTCACTACTTAGCCCTAACACGCGTGCTGCGTGTAATTTGACGTTCTGCTAAATCGGCCCCGGCATGAACCCTTTAGCTGGCGTGAACCCCCGCCTGGGTCTGGCAACCAATTCCCCGGTCGCTGGTCGACGGGAAGAGGCCAGCTGGTTATTCGTCCATTGCCCATTAGCCTGATCTTTCTGAGAACGGGTGGCTGACTTCAACAAGATAGAGTGGCTCGTCGATAGGTTCAGCGGACTAATCCGTACCAGACTGATGTTCATAATTGTGGTGTGAAGGCAACTAGGAAAGAAGGGGATTCAGCTAGATGAGCAAGTACAGCCTTCAAAAGTAAGTTGACGGATTTTTGCTGAGCCACAATAGTTGTTCGATCTTGATGCTTTTTGAGGTCGACTATGCCTTCTGCAAACGAACCGCTACTGGCAGCACTTCAAAACCTTAGCAGAGATCAGATACAACAAGCCGGGCATAGATATACCCCTGGCGTAGATCCTGACGCGCCGAATCTTAGGGTCGAATCACTCTTCTCTGCGATCGAGAACGTCGTTTGCGGAGCGGGAGCACTTGCTAGGTTCGAGTCGACCCTTGGCTCGTTTTCCGAAGCATGGGCGCAAGCCAAACGCTCAAGCCAGCAGCCCAATGTGCTTGAAGCGAAAGTGGCTGATGCACGTGCTTTTCTGACGCCGATGATGAATCGATTGCGTCAGCGCGATGCAACGGCCGGAACAGAATGGGGAGAGCGAATTGCCGGCATTGAGGCTGGGCTGATTGAGGACATGAATCATTGGCGTGACGAGGAGAGCAGGTTAGCTGCTGCTGATAGAGACACCGGATATCCCTCCGCACAGGACAGATTTCGTGACCATATGAGTGCGATTGGTCGCTGCCTGACTGTCGTGGCCAATGAGAGGGAGTACGTTCAGAGTCCAGAATTCAAAGCTCTGTTTGATCCAAAGCTCTTGGTAAGCGGAGCATGGGGGACCGGCAAAACGCATCTGCTTTGCGATGTCACTCAAGAGCGTATTGGTCGTGATCAAGCCACAGTACTTGTCCTAGCCAAGAACTTTGAAGGCAATGTAATTGAAGAAATCTGCTCGCGGATTCAGGCTGACACCGCCGCCGAAGAGGTATTCGACAGCCTTGCCGAGCTGGCCAACGAGTCGGCTGGCAGAACAATATTCATCCTTGAAGGGGTAAACGAAGGGCGCCGGCGAGAATGGCGTGATGCCGTCACTGCGCTCCTACGGCTCGCAGATGATCGCCCGAATATCGGACTAATCGTCACATGCCGCACACCGTTCGAGCCAATTGCCATCGAGCAGAATGATCTAGAGCGATTTCACAAGGTCGTTCACCACGGCTTCGACGATCAAGAGTTCGATGCGCAAGCTGCTTTCTTTCAGTACTACGACTTGCCGTTACCCGAGGTTCCGCTGCTGGATAGGGAGTTCTCAAGGCCGTTAACTCTGAAGCTGATCTGTCAGTCACTTCAGAGTCTGACAGGTAAGAAATTAGCAAAAGGGTTTTCGGGCATCGCCTCAGGTCAAAAAGGTATGACCTTTGTCCTTGAGTCGTTTGTGAAGCGTTTAGGGGAGCCTATTGAGCAAAAGTTTGATCTTGCGACTAAGGGGTGTTGGCTGCTGTTGAAAGGCAGTGATCAGATCAGAGACAGTCGACTCGCGGGGTTTGCACCTTGCATGGCTGCGAACATGCGTAGCTACGTTCGACCCTCTGAGGCTGACCGTATTATCGCGGCCCACTACCCACTCTTGAAACCAGCCAAACGTCGCCAGCTCCTTGAGGCGTTGCGCACAAGCGGGCTCATTGAAGAAGACGCTATCTGGTACTCGTCAAGCTCTGGGTACAAGTCTCGGATTGTTTTGCGGCTTCCTTATCAGAGGTTCAGCGACCACCTGATAGCGCGACACCTACTCAAGTCTCATCTCGATTTCACTTCGATCGACACCATCAAGCAGAGCTTGACGGGCAAAGCCCCGCTTGCGCGCATCTTCAAAATGCGCAACCGATTCCAGTGTGAGTATGCAGAGCCAGGCTGGGCGCAGGCTCTGATCACCGAGTTTCCGGAGCGAGCAGGGAAGCGGCTGCCTGATGGGCAACGAGAGCTGTATTTTGTTTTGCCCAAGCAGGCTCAGAGTTCGAGTGCCTACTTTGAACCATTTGTCGAAGGCATTTTTTGGCGTGATCCCGCGGCTTTCACGGAGGGTACACGCACGGTTATCAACCACTTTCTGAATGCCAACTCACGGACATGGGGGCAGATGGTGGATGCATTGGCTGCCGTCTCAACCAAGCCTAAACACCCGTACCATTCCCGGCGTCTTTACGATTATTTGGCAGGCTTCCAAATGCCGGATCGCGACCTCCAATGGTCGGAGTATCTAAGGCGTCGCTACGCATCGCCGACTATTCACCGGTTACTGATCTGGGCTCAAAAGCTCAATGTTGCTCACATGACGCCTGAGTCGGCTAGAGAGCTGGTCGTATTGCTCTCTCTTGTTCTGACAACCGTGGTTCGACGTGACCGGGACTTGGCAACGAAAGCGCTTGTGATGATTGGGGAGCGGTTTCCGGAGGTGCTGTTTGCTCATGTCGTAACCAGCCTAGAGTTCAACGACCCTTACGTACCAGAGCGAATGCTGGCTGCGGCTTACGGGACAACGATGTCCTTGGTGGACTCTGAATTTGCGGTACCCTTTCGACCACAGTTAGGGGCGCTTGCGAAAATTCTGTACGAGAGTATGTTCGCACCACATGCCCGCCATGCCACCCACCACACGCTTACGCGTGGTTACGCTGTCGGAATCATTAAGCTAGCCATACGTGCTGAATGCGTGGCTCTCCCCGAAAATGCAGCTGCGGACCTTGCCGCTCCGTTCTCGAATACGCCGTCTACATTCGCGAGCAATGGCACGCCTGATCCTGCGGTGACAGAGGCGATCGACAACGCTATTCAAATGGACTTCGGCAACTACACGATGGGGCGGTTGGTCCGTCATCGTGCAAACTACGATGACAAACATCCTGAGTACGTCCGTGTTCGAGCGAAGATCGAGCGGCGCATCTACGACCTCGGGTACCGAGCAGATCGATTCGAAACTGCTGATGGACATATTGGGAGTACATCCTGGCAAGCACGTGACGAAGTAAAGGTGGATCGGTATGGGAAAAAGTATGCGTGGATTGCCTTTTTTGAGATGTGGGGCGAGCGAGAGGCCAACAGAACCCTGCCTGATTGGCGTCTAGAAGAGAGAACTTCTGACTGTGGTGTGGACCCAAGCTTTCCCAAGCGGCCACCCGCATGGATACCGCCGATTCCAGATTTGTTCGGCCGTGTGACAAATAGCGCCAATGCTTGGGTACAAAGCGGTTTCACTCCGAACTGGCATCCCTTGCTCCTAGTCTCGTCAATCAATGGTTGCCAAGGTCCATGGGTCCTTTTGCAAGGGCATGTCCGTGGGGCCGATGAAGCCCAAGATCGAGAAGTTTTCGCTTTCCTACGGGGGATGTTTGTGGCCCGTAAGGAAGTACAGAGTCTTAGGGAAAAGTTTCTTGCTGTGGACTATCCAGGGAACCACACGATCCCCGAAGCTGGTACTGAACACTATCTCTATGCAGGAGAGGCAGGCCGCCGTCAGACCTATGCCCGACACCTACATCAAAGGAACGGGCGTTACCGGCGCCAGGTCGTAGAAGCATTCGAGGAGCATGTGCAGGAGGAACCGAACAAGAGGGGCCCGCGCCCCTCGCTCAGGGTTGAGTTAGTTACCGATGAAGGGAAGAAGCCCCAAATTTCTTTCACCGAGCTACTCGGGCCGAGGCCGAGATTTCGGCGCATTCCAGGCATCCGACTGGAGCTTCCGTTTATTCACTTCGGCTGGGAGTCCTATCATTCGCCGCACAACGATTTCTCAGGTTTTGATCTACCTGCTCCCAGTTTGATTCAGCGTCTTGGATTAGCGAGCAAGAATCGGGAAATCGACTTCTACGATTCTCTGGGCAAGCCTGGAACTCTCTACCGTGAGGATGGCGATTCATGGAAGGGGGACCGGCACAGCCTTCTGTACATTCGTGCGGATCTCCTTCAACGCTACCTGAGCGAAACGCGTCAGGTACTCGTCTGGTGCAATTGGGGAGAACGGGATTGGCTAAAGAAGATGGACGGTCATCAACCCATCAGAGATGGCGCTCGGCAGCAAATTTACCAAGCTCACAAACACATTCATCGCTCGTTCTCTCAATGGTCCGCTAAAGACTCAAGGGTCATATAGAACGCATCTCGCCGGAGATGAAGCAAGGAGGTGTAATTGAATTCGTCCGCCAACTGGTCGGAAGCCGCCCGCTTTAAGCCGCAGCTATCGGTTAGAAGCGGCTGACAGGCGTGACCTGATCACCTGATAGGCGAGGTGCCCGGTGGCTATAATTCTGCTCGCACAAAATCTAGCACATCCTTCTGCAAGGAAGAGCAGCAGAGTCGAGTATGAGTTCAGTTGCGGGGCGTAAAGGCTGAGTCTATTTCACTGATATTCAAAACAAAAAGGGCTGCCAATGGCAGCCCTTTTCTTTGGAGCATCCGTTTCACGCTTATTGAGTAGGTTTCACGGATTAGCGATTTTGAGCGGCCATTTTTCTTAATCCCAGCTCAACGCCCCACCAGTCTGATACTCAATAACCCGAGTCTCAAAGAAGTTCTTCTCCTTCTTCAAGTCCATGATCTCGCTCATCCAAGGGAACGGGTTGGTAGTCCCCGGATACTCTTCCTTCAGACCAATCTGAGTCAGTCGACGGTTGGCAATGAACTTGAGGTAGTCCTCCATCATCGCCGCGTTCATGCCCAGCACGCCGCGTGGCATGGTGTCACGGGCGTATTCGATCTCCAGCTGGGTACCCTGCAGGATCATCTGGGTAGCCTCTTCCTTCATCGCGGCATCCCACAGGTGCGGGTTCTCGATCTTGATCTGGTTGATCACGTCGATGCCGAAGTTCAGGTGCATGGACTCGTCGCGCAGGATGTACTGGAACTGCTCGGCGACGCCGGTCATCTTGTTGCGGCGGCCCATGGACAGGATCTGGGTGAAGCCGCAGTAGAAGAAGATGCCTTCCAGGACGCAGTAGTAGGCGATCAGGTTGCGCAGCAGCTCTTTGTCGGTCTCGACGGTGCCGGTGTTGAACTCCGGGTCCGAGATGGCGCGGGTGTACTTCAGGCCCCAGGCGGCTTTTTTCGCGACCGATGGGATCTCGTGGTACATGTTGAAGATCTCGCCTTCATCCATGCCCAGCGACTCGATGCAGTACTGGTAGGCGTGGGTGTGGATCGCCTCTTCGAAGGCCTGGCGCAGGATGTACTGGCGGCACTCGGGGTTGGTGATCAGACGGTACACGGCCAGGGCCAGGTTGTTGGCCACCAGGGAGTCGGCGGTGGAGAAGAAGCCGAGGTTGCGCATGACGATGCGGCGCTCGTCTTCGGTCAGGCCGTCCATGCTCTTCCACAGGGCGATGTCGGCGGTCATGTTGACCTCTTGCGGCATCCAGTGGTTGGCGCAGCCGTCGAGGTACTTCTGCCAGGCCCAGTCGTACTTGAACGGTACCAGCTGGTTGAGGTCGGCGCGGCAGTTGATCATGCGCTTTTCGTCAACGGCGACACGGGCCGAGGAGCCTTCCAGCTCGGCCAGGCCTTCAGCGATATCCAGGGCGTCCAGCGCAGCCTTGGCGCGCTTGACGGCGTCGGAGTCGGCGGCGGTGGCGGCACGGGCTTCCAGGGCGGCGGCACCGCCGGCGCTGTCGAGCTTGTCGAGGGTGGTGGCGGCTGCGGCCTGCGCGGGGGTGTTGCCTTTGGCGGCGACTTCACCGTCTTCTTTGTCGAATTCGTCCCAGCTCAGCATGGTCCTGGCTCCTGCTAGAGGGTTGCGCGGGGCAACCGGTTGGATTTTGAAGTGATGCCTGTACGGCGCGACGCCAACAGGCGCTGCGGCAAGCAGTGAGAGCGGGCTCTCGTCACGTTTGAAGGTGTTCGGGTCGGCGCCTGGCCTGCACTCGGGCGAGGGGGCAGGGCACCTGGAAGCTGTACGGCAACGATAAAACCTGCGGTGTGGCCCGGGGGGGCTTGCTTCACGCAGTCGATCATTGGCTCATCCCTTTTTGGGGCCGCGAAGTATACCGGAAATCACTTTGGATCGGGGCGGCGCAGGAGGCGCAAGGCGGTAAATTTTCGACCTGCATTACGTGCTTCCGTTCACTGGATACCGGTGGTTCGTCACGGGGTAAGAGTCTAGCCCTAAATGGGATTAGATCCTATATGTAGTGTGATTTTTTTTGTTTGGCGCTACATGTGGTGTTTTGATCTTGGTCAGGGCCTAGGGGGTGTATTGCCTGTAGGGGCCCTATCGCGGGGCAAGCCCGCTCCTACGTGCCGTTCCCACGCACCGCTCCCGCAGGGGGATGTCGGGGCGCAAAAAAATGCCGCCTCAGCCACCCGTGAGGGCGATTGAGGCGGCATCTTCAGCTCAGCGCTGCGAAGGCCTTATTGGCAGGCTTCGCAATCCGGCTCGTCGATGGCGCAGGCCTTCGGTACCGGGGCAGGGCCCGCGGCCTGGACCGGGGCGCTGTCGCCGCCGCTCGACACGGCGTTGAGCTTGCCGGTGTTGATGGTCGACTTCTCGGTGCTGGTCGCGGCCAGGGCACGGAGGTAGTAGGTGGTCTTCAGACCACGGTACCAGGCCATGCGGTAGGTCACGTCCAGCTTCTTGCCCGAAGCGCCGGCGATGTACAGGTTCAGCGACTGGGCCTGGTCGATCCACTTCTGGCGACGGGAGGCGGCATCGACGATCCACTTGGTCTCGACTTCGAACGCGGTGGCGTACAGGTCTTTGAGCTCTTGCGGGATACGCTCGATCTGCTGCACGGAACCATCGTAGTACTTCAGGTCGTTGATCATCACCGAGTCCCACAGGCCGCGGGCCTTCAGGTCGCGGACCAGGTACGGGTTGATCACGGTGAACTCGCCCGACAGGTTCGATTTCACGTACAGGTTCTGGTAGGTCGGCTCGATGGACTGCGACACGCCGGTGATGTTGGCGATGGTCGCGGTCGGCGCGATGGCCATGATGTTCGAGTTACGAATACCTTTTTGCACGCGCTCGCGCACCGGTGCCCAGTCCAGGCTCTCGGTCAGGTCGACGTCGATGTACTTCTGGCCACGGGCCTCGATCAGGATCTGCTGGCTGTCCAGCGGCAGGATGCCCTTGGACCACAGCGAACCCTGGAAGGTCTCGTAGGCGCCGCGCTCGTCGGCCAGATCGCAGGAAGCCTGGATCGCGTAGTAGCTGACCGCTTCCATCGACTTGTCGGCGAACTCGACGGCAGCATCGGAGCCGTACGGGATGTGCTGCAGGTACAGCGCGTCCTGGAAGCCCATGATGCCCAGGCCGACCGGGCGGTGCTTGAAGTTCGAGTTACGCGCTTGCGGCACCGAGTAGTAGTTGATGTCGATCACGTTGTCGAGCATGCGCACGGCGGTGTTCACGGTGCGTTGCAGCTTGGCGGTGTCCAGCTTGCCATCGACGATGTGGTTCGGCAGGTTGATCGAGCCCAGGTTGCAGACCGCGATCTCGTCCTTGTTGGTGTTCAGGGTGATCTCGGTGCACAGGTTCGAGCTGTGGACCACGCCCACGTGCTGCTGGGGCGAGCGCAGGTTGCACGGGTCCTTGAAGGTCAGCCATGGGTGGCCGGTCTCGAACAGCATCGACAGCATCTTGCGCCACAGGTCTTTGGCCTGGATGGTCTTGTACACCTTGATCTTGTTGTACTCGGTCAGGGCTTCGTAGTACTCGTAGCGCTCTTCGAAGGCCTTGCCGGTCAGGTCGTGCAGATCAGGCACTTCCGACGGCGAGAACAGGGTCCACTTGCCGTCATCGAAGACGCGCTTCATGAACAGGTCGGGGATCCAGTTGGCGGTGTTCATGTCGTGGGTACGACGACGGTCATCACCGGTGTTCTTGCGCAGCTCGATGAATTCTTCGATGTCGAGGTGCCAGGTTTCCAGGTAGGCACACACGGCGCCCTTGCGCTTGCCACCCTGGTTCACGGCAACGGCGGTGTCGTTGACCACTTTCAGGAACGGCACGACGCCTTGCGACTTGCCGTTGGTGCCCTTGATGTACGAGCCCAGTGCACGTACCGGGGTCCAGTCGTTGCCCAGGCCACCGGCGAATTTCGACAGCATGGCGTTGTCGTGGATCGCGTGGTAGATGCCCGACAGGTCGTCCGGGACGGTGGTCAGGTAGCAGCTGGACAGCTGCGGACGCAGGGTACCGGCGTTGAACAGGGTCGGGGTCGAAGCCATGTAGTCGAAGGACGACAACAGGTTGTAGAACTCGATCGCACGGGCTTCTTTATCTTTCTCTTCCAGGGCCAGGCCCATGGCCACACGCATGAAGAACACCTGCGGCAGCTCGAAGCGCACGCCATCCTTGTGGATGAAGTAGCGGTCGTACAGGGTCTGCAGGCCCAGGTAGGTGAACTGCTGGTCACGCTCGTGGTTGATCGCCTTGCCCATGCGCTCCAGGTCGTAGCCTTTCAGTGCAGGGTCGAGCAGCTCGAACTCGACGCCTTTCTCGACGTAGGCCGGCAGGGCCTTGGCGTACAGGTCGGCCATCTCGTGGTGGGTGGCACTGTCGGCGACATTCAGGAAGCCCAGGCCTTCGGCGCGCAGGGTGTCCATCAGCAGGCGGGCGGTGACGAACGAGTAGTTCGGCTCGCGCTCGACCAGGGTACGGGCGGTCATCACCAGGGCGGTGTTGACGTCCTTCAGGGCGACGCCGTCGTACAGGTTCTTCAGGGTTTCGCGCTGGATCAGGTCGCCATCGACTTCGGCCAGGCCTTCGCAGGCTTCGCTGATGATGGTGTTCAGGCGGGCCATGTCCAGAGGCGCGAGGCTGCCGTCGGCGAGGGTGATGCGGATGCTTGGGTGCGGCTCGACCACGCTGTCGGCGTTGGAGCGGGTAGCGCGCTCTTTGGCACGCTGGTCGCGGTAGATCACGTAGTCGCGGGCGACTTTCTGCTCGCCGGCGCGCATCAGGGCCAGTTCGACCTGGTCCTGGATTTCTTCGATGTGGATGGTGCCACCCGATGGCATGCGACGTTTGAACGTGGCGGTGACCTGCTCGGTCAGGCGCGCGACGGTGTCGTGGATGCGCGACGAGGCGGCGGCGGTGCCGCCTTCAACTGCGAGGAACGCCTTGGTGATGGCAACGGTGATCTTGTCGTCGGTGTAGGGGACGACAGTGCCGTTGCGCTTGATCACGCGCAGTTGGCCGGGGGCGGTGGCAGCCAGATCCTGGTTGGATTCGGCCTGCGGCGCCTTGGCCTGCGGGTTCTCGCGAGTTGTGTCGGTTTGCATGGGTGGGTGTCTCCACAGTTTCTAGTTTGTTCAGGCGCCTTGTTGGGGCGCCCACCGTTCCGTCCACTTGCTCGATGGCCCGGGCGGGGAGGCGTCATGCACGCGCACACGCCCGCTCGGGCTTACCGACTTCGGGACAGACTCAGGAATAAGGGGCAATAACCTGCCGCTCCCTGGCCGAAGTCAAAGGTTCTGGGCGTACCCAAAATCTGTTGCTGATGAGTGGCAAGGCACCGCCTGCAACACTCATACCCGAACAAGGCCGTCGGCGGCTTGCCTCGGTCGCCCTCCGCAGGAGCGGTTTGGCTGTTGAAATCACGTTAAGTTCAGTCGGTAAATTCGCTTGAATTTGCCTGGCGACTTGTGTTTGTGATTTTGCGCGAAACCCAACATCTAGTGGTTCGCTGCGATAGGGATACAAGATAATGCGGTCTCGGGGGCTTTGCAAGGTGAGCGCCTGTGGATAACTTGTGGGTACTTTGTGAGTGATCCGTGGGTATTCGCTGTAGGCCTTGTCCCAAGAGGTTTGCACTATTTTTTGTCTGTGCTACGCCGTCGCGCAGTTTTTTTCGGGCGCGCACCCTATCACAAAAAACGGTTCAGTCGTGGGGCGTTCTGGGTGGTTGGCAGGGGTGGGGGCGGGACGTAGTATCCGGGGCTGATGTTGCGCTTTGGTGAAGGCGGTTTTTCGCTGGAATCAAAGGGTTGTGCTGGCCTCATCGCGGGGCAAGCCCGCTCCCACGTTGCCATACGAGGCCATGCGTGGGAGCGGGCTTGCCCCGCGATAAGGCCGGCACGGACAACACAAGGCCAGACAATAACCAGAAGAAGGGGAGGCCATGGACCAGCCAATCAACCGCATCCTCATCGTCGAGGACGACCAGCGCCTCGCCGAGCTCACCGCCGAGTACCTCCAGGCCAACGGCTTCGAGGTGGCGGTGGAGGGCGATGGTGGCCGTGCCGCCCGGCGCATCATCGACAGCCAGCCAGACCTGGTGATCCTCGACCTGATGCTGCCCGGCGAGGACGGCCTGAGCATCTGCCGCCGGGTGCGTGGCCAGTACGCCGGCCCCATCCTCATGCTCACCGCTCGCAGCGACGAGCTGGACCAGATCCAGGGCCTGGACCTGGGCGCCGACGACTATGTGTGCAAGCCGGTGCGCCCGCGCGTGCTGCTGGCGCGCATCAACGCCCTGCTGCGCCGCAGCGAGGCCCCGGAGCGGCGCCAGGAGCTGAGCTTCGGCCCGCTGCACATAGACAGCCGCCAGCGCGAGGCGCGCCTGAGCGGCCAGTTGATCGAGCTGACCGGCGCCGAGTTCGACCTGCTCTGGTTGCTGGCCAGCAACGCCGGGCGCGTGCTGTCCCGCGAGGAGATCTTCACCTCGCTACGCGGTGTCGGCTACGACGGCCAGGACCGCTCCATCGATGTGCGCATTTCCAAGATCCGCCCCAAGATCGGCGATGACCCGATCACCCCGCGGCTGATCAAGACCCTGCGCAGCAAGGGTTACCTGTTCGTCGGCGAGGCGCCATGAACTCGATCTTCCTGCGCATCTATGGCGGCATGCTCGCGGTGCTGGTGCTGGTGGCCGTGCTCGGCGTGCTCAGCCTGCATCTGCTCAACGAAATCCGCGCCGGCCAGCACCGCGAGCGCCTGGCCCAGGGCACTTTCAGCCTGATGGCCGACAACCTGGCGCAACAGAACGCGGTGGAACGCACCCGTTCGCTGGTGATCTGGGAGCGCCTGCTCGGCGTGCCGCTGGACCTGCAGCCGCTGTCGGCGTTCACCCTCGACGGCGGGCAGCGGGCGCGGCTGTACCGCGACCTGGTGCTGGTGGAAAAGACCGGCCCGCATGCCGCCCGGGTGTTGCGCCGGGTCGGCCACGAGGACCTGCTGCTGGTGGCCGAGGTCAAGCAGATCAGCGAGCAGCTGGCCCGCGCCACGCTTTATCTATTGGCCGATGAACTGGTGCGCTATCCGGTGACCGAGCAGCAGGCGCGTCTGGCGCAGCTGCGCCAGAGCAAGGGCTTCGGCTTTGACATCGCCCTGCAGCGTATCGAGCGCGCCGCCCTGGACGACGACCAGCGCCGCCGGGTGGAGGAGGGCGACACGGTGATGGCCCTGGGCCGGGACGGCGATTCGATCCGCGTGTTCGCGGGGCTGTCCGGTTCGCCCTGGGTGCTGGAGATCGGCCCGCTGTACCAGCTCAACCCGTATCCGCCGCAGTTGCTGATCCTGATCGCCTTCCTCGGCCTGTGCCTGATCGGCCTGGTGGTCTACCTGCTGGTGCGCCAGCTGGAGCGGCGTGTGTCGGGCCTGGAGGTGGCGGCCACGCGCATCGCCCAGGGCAGTCTCGATACCCGCGTGCCGGCTGGCGACGCCGACTCGGTGGGGCGTCTGGCCGAGGCCTTCAACGGCATGGCCGAGCACCTGCAGCGCTCATTGACCATGCAGCGCGAGCTGGTGCGGGCGGTGTCCCACGAATTGCGCACGCCGGTGGCGCGGCTGCGCTTCGGCTTGGAGATGATCGAGAGCGCCAGCACCGATGAGGCCAGGGCCAAGCACCTGGCCGGCATGGACGGCGATATCCAGGACCTGGACAAGCTGGTCGACGAGATGCTGACCTACGCCCGCCTGGAGCAGGGCGCGCCGGCCCTGCATTTCCAGGTGGTGGACCTGGACGAGCTGCTGGCGCGGGTGATCGAGGAACTGGCGCCGCTGCGGGCCGAGGTGCGGGTGGTACGCGGGGTGTGCCACGGGCTCGATGGCGGTGACGCCCGGGTCGAGGCCGAGCCGCGCTACCTGCACCGGGCCCTGCAGAACCTGGTGCGCAATGCCATGCGCCATGCCGAATCGCAAGTGCGGCTGAGCTACCAGATCGGCCAGCAGCGTTGCCGCATCGATGTGGAGGATGACGGCCCCGGAATTCCCGAAGGAGTGTGGCACCGCATCTTCACCCCGTTCACCCGTCTCGACGACAGCCGCACCCGGGCCTCGGGCGGTCATGGGCTGGGGCTGTCGATCGTGCGGCGGATCATCTACTGGCACGGCGGCCGCGCCCTGGTCGGGCACAGCGAGCAACTGGGCGGGGCGTGTTTCAGCCTGAGTTGGCCGCGTGAGCAGCCGCGGGACTAGACGCTGATCAGGCTGAGCAGATGGCCGTCCTGCTGGCAGAACTGGCCATCGAGTTCGACACCATGGCGCCACTCGGCCGACAGGTCGGTGAGCAGGCGCAGGCGGGCATGGCCGTCGGCGGACCAGGTCAGCAGCTCGGCGTGCTCGAAATAGAAGCGCTGCCGGGTGAGTGGGTAGAGGGTCTTGAACAGGCTTTCCTTGAGCGAGAAGGTCAAGGTCACCGCCAGGGCCTGCTGGCGGTGGTCCAGACGCTCCAGCTCGGCGGGCGTTAGGATCTCCCCGGCCAGGCGTTCGGCGCGCTCTTCGCTGAGCAGGGTTTCCTGGTCCAGGCCCAGGCCACGGCATTGGCCGTCGGCTGCGACAACCGCGGCGGCCCAGCCTTGGCCGTGGGTGATCGAGCCGTGGATGCCGGCGGGCCAGATTGGCGAGCGGTCTTCATGAGGGGTGGGAACGTAGCTTCGACCATCGAGAATCCGCAGTGCCTCGCGGGCGCAGACCCGACCGGCCAGGTACTCGGCCTGGCGCTTGGCCACCGAGCGTTGCAGGCTGGCGGTCTGCTCGATGCCGGCGCGCTGGAAGTCGTCGGCGGCCAGGCGGGCCGGGTCGAAGGCGCAGCTGACCAGCACCGCGCCGGGGACCGGGCGGGGCAGGGGCCAGTGGTGCTGGAGCGGGGCGCAGCAGGTGGGGAGTCTGTTCATGGCGGGTATTGTGCCAGCCTGGTGACTGGTGGTGGAGCAGATATTTGGGGCTGCTTTGCAGCCCTTTCGCGGCACAAGGCCGCTCCTACAAGGGCATGCGGTCTCCTGTAGGAGCGGCCTTGTGCCGCGAAAGGGCCGCAAAGCGGCCCCGGCGATCATCAGTCGAACGCGTCTTTCAAGAACGCCTGCATATCCTTCCAGGAGCTCTCGTCAGCCGCCTTGTCATACCCGATATCCGGCCCGCCATGCCCCCCATGCCCCAACCGATCCGCATCCGGGTTGGTAAACCCATGCTTGGCCCCCGGAATCCCGACGAACTTATAGTCGGCCTTGGCCGCATCCATCTCCGCCTTGAACGCCGCCACCTGCTCCGGGGTGACCATGCTGTCGGCCTCGCCGTGCTCCACCAGGATCTTCGCCCGGATCACCCCGGGCTTGGCCGGCGTCTGGGTCACCAGCGCACCATGGAAGCTCACCACGCCATCGAGCTTCTCGCCCCGGCGCGCCGCATCCAGCACCACCTTGCCGCCAAAGCAGTAGCCGATGGCCGCCAATTGGTGCTTGTTGGTGTTGGGCTGGATCTTCAACAGCTCAAGCCCGGCGTCGAAGCGCCGGGCAGCGGCTTTCGGATCCTTCATCGCCGCCGCCATGAACGCCTGGGCGTCGGCGGGGTGCTCGGTGTTCTTGCCGTCGCCGTACATGTCGATGGCCAGGGCGTTGTAGCCCAGCGCCGCGAGGTCGCGGGCGCGGCGCTTGGCGTAGTCGTTCAGCCCCCACCATTCATGCACCACCACCACGCCCGGGCGCTTGCCCTCGAGGGCGTCGTCATAGGCGTAGTAGCCGATCAGGCGCTTGCCGTCGGCATCCTGGTAGGGAATCTCGCGGGTCTGCACCGCCGCCTGGACAAGGCTGGCGCTGCACAACAAGGCCAGGGCAAGCAGGGTACGCATGGTCGAGCTCCTTCTTCGGTTCGTTCAGCCAAGGTTCAGGCCGGGTTCAGCAGGGGTTCAGGGCGCCCTCCCTACTCTAGCCCCCAGACAGCAACAACGCATCCAACCCGGAGTACCTGAATCATGAAAACCCTCAACACCCTGATTGCCGCCATGGCCGTTTGCGCCGCCGGCCTCACCAGCGTTGCCCAGGCCGATGACAACTTCGCCAGCCTGACCTACGGCCAGACCAGCGACAAAGTCCGCAAGTCCGGCCTGCTGCAACGCAACACCGACGGCCTGAACGCCGACGGCATCATCGGCAAGGACAGCACCTGGGGCGCGCGCCTGGGCAAGATCAACGACCAGGGCCGCTACTACATCACCTACGACAACGTCTCGGGCGATCACAGCGGCGTCAAGCTGCGCCAGGAGAACCTGCTGGGCAGCTACGACCTGTTCCTGCCGGTGGGCGATACCACCAAACTGTTCGGCGGCGGCAGCCTGGGCATGACCAAGCTGACCCAGGATTCGCCGGGCGCCCGCCGCGACACCGACTACGGTTACGCCGTCGGCCTGCAGGCCGGTGTGATCCAGGAAGTGACCGACAACACCTCGGTGGAGCTGGGCTACCGTTACCTGCGCAGCAACGCCGCCACCGAGATCGGCGCCCACGGCGGGCCGAAGGACGGTACCCTGCGCCTGACCAGCAGCGCGCAGACCTACCTGGCGGCTACCTACAAGTTCTGAGGTCGCTGTTATCCTGTGCCGGCCTCTTCGCGAGTAAACCTGCTCCCACAGGTGGTGCACAACCCTGTGGGAGCGGGTTTACCCGCGAAGAGGCCGGCACAGGGCATTCCCATTGAAAGGAGATCCACATGAAATTGCTGGTGGTCGAGGACGAGGCGCTGCTGCGTCATCACCTGTTCACCCGCCTCGGCGAGGGCGGCCATGTGGTGCAGGCGGTGGCCAACGCGGAAGAGGCCTTGTACCAGGCCGAGCAGTACAACCACGACCTGGCGGTGATCGACCTGGGCCTGCCGGGCATGAGCGGGCTGGATCTGATCCGCCAGCTGCGCAGCCTCGGCCAGACGTTCCCGATCCTCATCCTGACCGCCCGCGGCAACTGGCAGGACAAGGTCGAGGGCCTGGCTGCCGGCGCCGACGACTACGTGGTCAAGCCGTTCCAGTTCGAGGAGCTGGAGGCCCGCCTGAACGCCTTGCTGCGCCGCTCCAGCGGCTTCACCCAGTCGACCATCGCTGCCGGGCCCCTGGTGCTTGACCTCAACCGCAAGCAGGCGACCCTGGACGAGCAACCGCTGGCGCTGACCGCCTACGAATACCGCATCCTCGAGTACCTCATGCGTCATCACCAGCAAGTGGTGGCCAAGGACCGCCTGATGGAGCAACTGTACCCGGACGACGAGGAGCGCGACCCGAACGTCATCGAGGTGCTGGTCGGCCGCCTGCGCCGCAAGCTCGAGGGCGACAACGGCTTCAAGCCGATCGACACCGTGCGCGGCCTGGGCTACCTGTTCACCGAGCGCTGCCGATGATCCGTTCGCTGCGGGTGCGCCTGATGCTGGCGGCGGCGTTGCTGGCGCTGCTGTTCATGCTGGCGCTGCTGCCGGCCTTGCAGAAGGCCTTCAGCCTGGCGTTGCAGGAGTCGATCGAGCAGCGCCTGGCCTCGGACGTGACCACCCTGATTTCGGCCGCGCGCATCGAGCGCGGCCAGCTGCAGATGCCGGCGCTGCTGCCGGACGAACGCTACAACCTGCCTTACACCGGTCTGCTTGGCTACATCTTCGACCGCCAGGGCACGTTGGTGTGGCAGTCGCGGGCCACCCGTAACCGCAATATCAACTATCACCCCCGCTATGACGGACGCGGCAACGAGTTCGCCCGCATTCACCAGGACGACGGCGACGAATTCTTCGTCTACGACGTCGAGGTCAAGCTGCTCGGCGGCAAGAGCGCGGCGTTCAGCATCGTCGCCCTGCAGCCGGTGCGTGAATACCAGGACACCCTCAACGGCCTGCGCGAGAAACTCTACCTGGGCTTCGGCGCGGCGCTGCTGGCGTTGATGGTGCTGCTCTGGGCCGGCCTGACCTGGGGCCTGCGTTCATTGCGTCGGCTCAGCTCCGAGCTCGACGATGTGGAGAGCGGAGCCAGAGATGGGCTGAGTCGCGAGCATCCACGCGAGCTGCTGCGCCTGACCGGCTCGCTCAACCGCCTGCTGCGCAGCGAGCGCGAGCAGCGTCAGCGCTACCGCGACTCGCTCGACGACCTGGCCCACAGCCTCAAGACCCCGCTGGCGGTGCTGCAGGGCGTTGGCGAGAGCATGGAGCAGGGCGACCGCGAACAGGCGCGGGTGCTGCAGAGCCAGATCGAGCGCATGAGCCAGCAGATCGACTACCAGCTGCAGCGCGCCAGCCTGCGCAAGAGCGGCCTGGTGAAGCACCAGGTCGAGCTCAAGCCGTTGCTCGACAGCCTGTGCAGCACCCTGGCCAAGGTCTATCGCGACAAGCGCGTCGAGGTCAGCCTCGATATTCCGGCCCTGGCACGGGTGCCGATGGAGCAGGGCGCCTTGCTGGAGTTGCTGGGCAACCTGCTGGAAAACGCCTACCGGTTATGCCTGGGGCAGGTGCGGGTCAGCCTGCAGCAGTCGCCGGGGCTGCTGCAGCTGTGCGTCGAGGACGACGGGCCGGGCGTGCCGCCGGATCAACGCGAGCGGATTCTCGAACGCGGCGAGCGGCTGGACCGCCAGCACCCGGGGCAGGGGATCGGGCTGGCGGTGGTCAAGGACATCATCGACAGCTATGACGCCGAGCTGAGCCTGGGTGATTCGCCGTTGGGCGGGGCTGCGTTCCGTATCGCGTTCCGACTCGATTGATTCTGCCTTTCCAGTGCAGGGGGCGGTGCGTGGGAGCGGGCTTGCCCCGCGATACCGGCGAAGCCGGTGCCATCCGGCCCGGGCCTCATCGCGGGGCAAGCCCGCTCCCACCGGAAAGTCCCACTGAATACCTCTGAGGCGGATTCCCGCCAACCTGCCCTGTACGATTTCCGCCATCGGGCGGAAATCCGCCATTTCCTACGGGGTTCTTCGCCCCGTCCCGGGGCATTCACACCCTGTAATCATTGGCTGTGCACCTCAAGTGGGCACTTTGGCATCGCCCTTGCTATTCAGCTGGCAGAGGCCTGCCCAGGCACTCGCCCACAACGACAAATCCCTCCGGGTACAGGAGGGTTCGCGATTCAGGTGCCCCGACATCCTGGGAAGGATGCGCCGGCCCACTTGAGGAAAAACTAGCCATGACGACTCGTCAGCCGCTGTACAAATCGCTGTATGTCCAGGTGATCGTCGCCATCACCATCGGTATCCTGCTCGGCCACTACTACCCGGAAACCGGCGTAGCCCTCAAACCCCTGGGTGACGGCTTCGTCAAGCTGATCAAGATGGTCATCGCCCCGATCATCTTCTGCACCGTGGTCAGCGGCATCGCTGGCATGCAGAGCATGAAATCGGTCGGCAAGACCGGCGGTTACGCGCTGCTGTACTTCGAGATCGTCTCCACCATCGCCCTGATCATCGGCCTGGTCGTGGTCAACGTGGTCCAGCCGGGCGCCGGCATGCACGTCGACGTCAGCACCCTGAACGCCAGCAGCGTGGCCGCCTACGCCGCCGCCGGCGCGCAGCAGACCACCGTGGGCTTCCTGCTCAACGTCATCCCCAACACCGTGGTCGGCGCCTTCGCCAACGGCGATATCCTGCAAGTGCTGATGTTCTCGGTGCTGTTCGGCTTCGCCCTGCATCGCCTGGGCAGCTACGGCAAGCCGGTGCTCGACCTGATCGATCGCTTTGCCCATGTCATGTTCAACATCATCAACATGATCATGAAGCTGGCCCCGATCGGCGCCTTCGGTGCCATGGCCTTCACCATCGGCCAGTACGGCGTGGGTTCGCTGGTGCAACTGGGCTACCTGATGGCCTGCTTCTACATCACCTGCGTGCTGTTCATCCTGGTAGTGCTGGGTGGTATCTGCCGCGCCCACGGCTTCAGCGTGATCAAGCTGATCCGCTACATCCGTGAAGAGCTGCTGATCGTGCTGGGCACCTCGTCCTCCGAGTCGGCCCTGCCGCGCATGCTGGCCAAGATGGAGCGCCTGGGCGCGAAGAAATCCGTGGTTGGCCTGGTGATCCCGACCGGCTACTCGTTCAACCTGGACGGTACCTCGATCTACCTGACCATGGCCGCGGTGTTCATCGCCCAGGCCACCGACACCACCATGGACATCACCCACCAGATCACCCTGCTGCTGGTGCTGCTGGTGGCCTCCAAAGGTGCCGCGGGCGTCACAGGTTCCGGCTTCATCGTGCTGGCCGCGACCCTGTCGGCCGTCGGTCACCTGCCGGTGGCGGGCCTGGCGCTGATCCTGGGTATCGACCGCTTCATGTCCGAAGCCCGCGCCCTGACCAACCTGATCGGCAACGCCGTGGCCACCGTGGTCGTGGCCAAGTGGGTCAAGGAGCTGGACACCGACACCCTGCAGGCGGAACTGGCGTCCGGCGGCTCGCCGCTGGTCGACACCCGTCCGACCGACGACCTGGGCGTGGCCGAAGGCCCGGCGCGTTGATCGCGGTGTGAAATGAAGAAGGCGACCCTCGGGTCGCCTTTTTTGTTCCGGGAGTTCTGTGTTGTCAGTGCCGGCCCTTTCGCGGGTAAACCCGCTCCCACAGGAAAAATGCTGCCCTCAGGCCGGTGGGGTACCTGTGGGAGCGGGTTTACCCGCGAATGCGATCTTTCACTCGACCCGGGTCTCACCGCTGTACACCAATATCTCCCGACACCGCCGGCACAGGTAGCGCCGGCCCTGGTGCACCAGCTTGTGCCGCTGGGCGGTAAACGGGAAGTCGCTCTCCGGGCACGGGCAGCGGTAGATGTAGCGTGTCGCCACCCGCCGCTGCACTTCATAGTTGTGGCAACGGTTTGGCGGCAGTTCGTACACCCCGCGCATGATCAGCTGCCACTCCTCGCCATGGGCCTGGATGCGGTCACCGAACAGCTGGTGGGCCACCAGGTGGGCGACCTCGTGGGCCACGGTCTGGCGCAGGAAGTCTTCCTGGTTCTCGCGGTACAGCTGCAGGTTGAAGCGCAGCAGGTTCTCGTGCAGGTGGGCGACACCGGCCTTCTGGCCGCGCAGCTTGAAGCTGACCTGCGGGCGCGGAAAGGGGCGTTTGAAGAAGGTTTCGGCTTGCTGGTAACAGGTTTCGACGCGTTGTCTGAGCAGCTCGGGCATGGCGGGGTAGTTCTCCTGACCGGGCATTATGCCGCAGGCACAGGCCGGCTGCCGAGCCGCCGGTCAGGCACACGAAACGAAGCCGCCTTGCGGCGGCCTCGGGTGATGCCCCAGTGTTGGTTGGATCTATAGGTATGCGTCAGTTGGTATAGACGGGCCCCACGCCCAGTCCCCAGATGATCACGGTCGCGGCCATGATCGCCACCAGTACCACCAGGCCCACCGCCAGCACGGAGCTGGAGAACAGGAAGCCTTCATCCGACGGTATGTTCATGAACGTCGGCAAGCCGACATACAACAGGTACACGGTGTAGCAGATGGCCGCCGTGCCGATCAGCATGCCGAGCCACAGGTGCGGGTACAGCGCCGCGAGGCCGCCGATGAACAGCGGGGTGGCGGTGTAGGTGGCGAAGGCGATGCACTGCGCCATGCTCGGGTTGGCGTCGTAGGTGCGCGCCATCCAGTGGATGAAGGCGCCCATCACCGCGACCCCGGCGAGCATCGCCAGGTACGACATGATGCTCATCCACAGCGCGCTTTCCATGGTCAGCATCACCGCTGGCCGCTCGCCGATCACCCAGCCGACCTGGGTGGTGCCGATGAACGCCGAGACGGCGGGGATCGCCGCCAGGATCAGCGTGTGCGTCAGGTACATGTGGCTGATGCTTTCTTCCTCGCCACGGATCTCCCGCCACTCCTGGTCAGGGTGGGTGAACAGCCCAACAACGTGATGAATCATACGGGTCACTCCTATCGTCGTTGCCAAACGCCCCCCGGATGGAGCGCCTATGGCCCGAGGCCAGGACACCAAGTGCTGCGCCAATGTGGCCTTATGTCGCAGTATAGGAAGCGGATCCCGGCACAAAACCGGCTTTTTAGAGCAAATTGCACTGTCAGGCCCGGTGCTGATTCCCTTGAAGTCTTTATCGGATTCACCTACTGCGCCGTGCGGTTTGTGCGTAAAATAGCCGGCTTTTGTCACACCTCGCGGATCCAAGCGCTATGGGCACCCTCTCGGTCAACCAGAACAAACTGCAAAAACGCCTGCGTCGTCTCGCTGGCGAAGCCATCACCGACTACAACATGATCGAGGATGGCGACAAGGTCATGGTCTGCCTGTCCGGCGGCAAGGACAGCTACACCATGCTCGACGTTCTGTTGCACCTGCAGAAGGTGGCGCCGATCAAGTTCGACATCGTCGCGGTGAACATGGACCAGAAGCAGCCGGGCTTCCCCGAGCACGTGCTGCCTGCCTACCTCAAGGAACTGGGCGTCGAGTACCACATCGTCGAGAAGGACACCTACTCGGTGGTCAAGGAGCTGGTACCCGAGGGCAAGACCACCTGCTCGCTGTGCTCGCGCCTGCGTCGCGGCACCCTGTACACCTTCGCCGACGAGATCGGCGCGACCAAGATGGCCCTGGGTCACCACCGCGACGACATCGTCGAGACCTTCTTTCTCAACATGTTCTTCAACGGCGCGCTCAAGGGCATGCCGCCGAAGCTGCGCGCCGACGACGGTCGCAACGTGGTGATCCGCCCGCTGGCCTACTGCAGCGAGAAGGACATCCAGGCCTATTCGGACATGAAGGAATTCCCGATCATCCCGTGCAACCTGTGCGGCTCGCAGGAGAACCTGCAGCGCCAGGTGGTCAAGGACATGCTGGTGGAGTGGGAGCGCAAGCACCCGGGCCGTACCGAGAGCATCTTCCGCGCCCTGCAGAACGTTGCCCCGTCGCAGCTGGCCGACCGCAACCTGTTCGACTTCACCAGCCTGAAGATCGACGAGAGCGCCACCCCGCGTTTCCTCGACGTGCTGAACATCTGACCGCATGCGCGACTATCAGTGGTTGCACGCGTACTGCCTGAACCGCTTCGGTTCGGCCCAGGCGCTGGAAGCCTTCCTGCCGCAGCCGCGCACGCCCGCGCAGCTGCGCGACATCCCTGACGACCGCTACCTGTCGACCCTGGCCCTGCGCGTGTTCCGCGCCGGGCTCAAGCACAGCCTGGTGGACGCCAAGTGGCCGGCGTTCGAGCAGGTGTTCTTCGGTTTCGATCCGCAGAAGGTGGTGCTGATGGGCGCCGAGCACCTGGAGCGGCTAATGCACGACGAGCGCATCATCCGCCACCTGGGCAAGCTCAAGAGCGTGCCGCGCAATGCGCAGATGGTGCTGGACGTGGCGAAGGAGAAGGGCAGTTTCGGCGCGTTCATCGCCGACTGGCCTGAGACCGATATCGTCGGGTTGTGGAAGTACCTGGCCAAGCATGGCAACCAGCTGGGCGGGTTGTCGGCGCCGCGGTTCCTGCGGATGGTCGGCAAGGATACCTTCATTCCCACCGATGACATGGCGGCGGCGCTGATTGCGCAGAAGATCATCGACAAGCCGCCGACCAGCCAGCGTGACCTGGCGTTGGTGCAGCAGGCGTTCAACCAGTGGCATGCAGAGAGCGGCCGGCCGCTGTGCCAGTTGTCGGTGATGCTGGCGCATACCGTCAATCATTGAGATCGCCGGGGCCGCCGTGCGGCCCTTTCGCGGCACAAGGCCGCTCCTACAGGAGTACGCGTCCCCCTGTAGGAGCGGCCTTGTGCCGCGAAAGGGCTGCAGAGCAGCCCCGGAACTTAACGCCCTTCACCCGCCAGGCGCCGCTCCTGCTGGAACTTCCAGCGCACAAACAGCAACCCGCTGACGAACAACCCCAGGCTCACCAGCACCTCGACCCAGCCGAACAGCGCCCGCGCCGGATCGAACGCCGCCAGCACGCCCTTGATGAAATAGATGTTCACCACGAAGCAGGTCCAGGCGTGCGCCCGGGCGCTGCCCATCAGCATGCCCGGCAGCAATAGCAGCAGGGGGATCAGCTCGATGGCCATGATCACCTCGACCCGCGCCCCGTGCAGGTCGGCGAACCACAGGTTGTTCACCACCAGCAGGGCGATCAGGCCGAAGAAGCAGGCCAGGCTCAGGGCGCGGGTAAAGCGCACCCGGGGGGCCAGCCAGTCCAGTGGCGGCAATACCTTCGGCTTTCTAGCCACGTTCGCCACCCAGGGCCTTGGCCGTCTTCGCCAGGCGCTGTCCGAGCGCACGGCACAGGGTGATCTCGTGCGGGTCCAGCTCACGCTTGCCGTCGGCGCCGGCATGGTGGCTGGCGCCGTACGGCGTGCCGCCGCCACGGGTCTCGAGCAGCGCCGATTCGCTGTAGGGCAGGCCGGTGACCAGCATGCCGTGGTGCATCAGCGGCAGTAGCATCGACAGCAGGGTGGTCTCCTGGCCGCCGTGCAGGCTGGCGGTGGAGGTGAACACCGCCGCCGGCTTGCCCACTAACTCGCCGCCCAGCCACAGGCTGCTGGTGCCGTCGAGGAAGTACTTGAGCGGCGCGGCCATGTTGCCGAAGCGGGTCGGGCTGCCCATGGCCAGGCCCGCGCAGTGGCGCAGGTCGTCGAGGGTGGCGTAAAGCGCGCCGCTGGCCGGGATGTCCGGGGCCACGGCCTCGCATTCGGTGGAGATCGCCGGCACGGTGCGCAGGCGCGCCTCCAGGCCGGCCATCTCGACACCGCGGGCGATATGCCGGGCCATCTCGCTGGTCGAGCCGTGGCGGCTGTAGTACAGCACCAGGATGTAGGGTTCGCTCACGGCAGGAGCTCCAGGACCTTCTCTGGTGGGCGGCCGACCACGGCCTTGTCACCGGCCACCAGGATCGGGCGCTCGATCAGCTTGGGATGCTCGACCATGGCCTTGATCAGCTGGGCGTCGCTCAGGGCCGGGTTGGCCAGCTCCAGGGCCTTGTATTCGTCCTCGCCGGTGCGCAGCAGCTGGCGCGCGCCGATGCCCAGCTTGGCAAGCAGCTGTTCGAGGGTGGCGGCGTCCGGCGGGGTCTCGAGGTAGCGCACGATGGTCGGCGCGAGGCCGCGTGCCTCGAGCAGTTCCAGGGCGCCGCGGGATTTCGAGCAGCGCGGGTTATGATAGAGGGTCAGATCGGTCATGACGGGTCGCATCCAGCTGGGTGTGGCGGCTATTCTAACCGCAGCGACCGACTTCAATGCTTGAAAACTTCGAGAAGGATTGACCCATGGCAAGGCGTTTGGCAGCTGCACTGGCCATCACCGCGAGCCTGTTGCTCGGCGGCTGCGGTGCGGACTACGGCGTGGACCAGCACGGCAACACGGTAAAGGCCGAACAGATCGACGGGCACTGGCTGGTGCTCAACTACTGGGCCGAATGGTGCGGCCCGTGCCGCACGGAAATCCCTGAGCTCAATGCCGCCGCCAAGCAGTGGGAGGCCCAGGGCATTCGGGTGGTGGGGGTGAATTTCGACGGCCTGCAGGGGCCGGACCTGAAAGCCGCCGCCGACACCCTGGGCATCGGTTTTACCGTGCTGGCCCAGGACCCGGCCGAGCGCTACGAGTTGCCGCGCAGCGAGGCGCTGCCGGTGACCTACATCATCGACGACAAGGGCAAGGTGCGTGAGCAGTTGATGGGTGAGCAGACGCTTGAAGGGCTGCAGGCGAAGATCAGGGCTTTGAAAGGCGGCGCCTGATCGATCATGGGGCCGCTTTGCGGCCCTTTCGCGGCACAAGGCCGCTCCTACAAGGGAAGGCGAAACCCTGTAGGAGCGGCCTTGTGCCGCGAATGGGCTGCAAAGCAGCCCCCGGCGATGATCAGCCTTCCTCAGGCCAGAAGCGCAGCGGCTTGCCCTCGGCCGGCCAGAAACGGATCTGCTCGATCGGCGACACATCCCAGCGCTGCACCGTTTCCAGCGCCTGCAGGAAGCGTTTTTCCTGGTCCATCAGCGCTGGCGCGCACAATTTGCGGGTCTTGCCGACCTTGCCGAAGCTGATACGCTCGCCCTCCAGCGTGTAGGGCGCGAACCAGTGGTTGCAGCCGCCGTTGCCGTAGGCGCGACCATCGCTGGCCAGGGTCAGCGTCAGGTGGCTGTAGTCGATCAGCGGGCGCTCACCGATCCACTCCAGCACGTAGCTCTGCTCCTGCTGCAGCTTCGAGGGTTGTGCGGCGCAGCCCAGCAGGCCGCAGGCGATCAGCGCGCCGGTCAGCAGCTGTTTCACTCAACCACGCTCCCGGCACTGCGGGCACAGGTGCTTGTCGCCCTTGCTCGCCCAGCCCAGTTCCTGGATACGCGCGCTGGCGGCCGGGGCCTGGCCCTTCTTGCCCAGCTTGGCGTCGTTGGCGAACTCGAAGTCCAGCACCGCGTCGCAGCTGTCGCACTTGACCTGCCAGTTGAGGATCTCAAGCTCGTTGAACGCCGGGCCCTGGGCCACGGCGACCCACTGGCCATGCGGGTTGATCAGGTGGCGCACGGTCTCGACGGTCAGGCGCATGGACAGGTCCTTGCTGCCCTTGAGGGTGACCAGCAGGACGTCGCCCTTCTGGATCGAGCCGCCGTTGCCGGTAACCTGGTAGCGGCCAGGCACCAGCGCGCGGCACTCGATCAGGGTGTGTTGCGGGTTAAAAAGGGTGTAGCGGAAATCGTGTTCGACCATGGGTCCTCCAAAATTGCCGCGTATCCTAGCATCAACCGTTTACAAGATTGTGCGGATTGCCTGCCGCCCAGCGGTTGATGTTGTCCAGGGTGGTCGCGGCGATGGCATCCAGGGCCTCGCGGGTGAGGAAGGCCTGGTGGGCGGTGACGATCACGTTGGGGAAGGTCAGCAGGCGTGCCAGCACGTCGTCCTGCAACGGCAGGTCGGAGCGGTCCTCGAAGAACAGCTGCGCTTCCTCTTCATACACATCCAGCCCCAGGTAGCCGAGCTGGCCGCTCTTGAGCGCGTCGATCAGCGCTGGGGTGTCGACCAGCGCGCCGCGACCGGTGTTGATCAGCATGGCGCCGGGCTGCAGCTGGGCCAGGCTCTGGGCGTTGATCAGGTGGCGGGTGTGCTCGGTCAGCGGGCAGTGCAGGCTGATGATGCGCGCCTGGCGCAGCAGCTCAGGCAGTTCCAGGTAGCGGGCGCCGAGGGCGACCAGCTCGGGGTTGGGGTAGGGGTCGTAGGCCAGCAGTTGGCAGCCGAAGCCGGCCATGATGCGGGCGAAGGCGGCGCCGATCTGGCCGGTGCCGACCACGCCGACGGTCTTGCCGTGCAGGTCGAAGCCGGTCAGCCCGTGCAGGGTGAAGTCGCCTTCGCGGGTGCGGTTGTAGGCCCGGTGCAGGCGGCGGTTGAGGGCCAGGATCAGGGCCACGGCGTGCTCGGCGACGGCGTGGGGCGAGTAGGCCGGGACGCGGACCACGGTCAGGCCCAGGCGCTGCGCCGCAGCCAGGTCGACGTGGTTGTAGCCGGCCGAGCGCAGGGCGATCAGGCGCGTGCCGCCGGCGGCCAGGCGCTCCAGCACTGGTGCGTCGAGCTCGTCGTTGATGAAGGCGCAGACCACCTCGAAGCCCTGGGCCAGCGGCGCGGTGTCGAGGGTCAGGCGGGCGGGCTGGTAGTGCAGCTCCACGTTGCCCGCACTGGCGGCGCGGGTGAAGCTTTCCTGGTCGTAGTGCTGGCTGCTGAACAACAGGGCGCGCATGGTCTGAGTCCTATCTTAAATGCCACCAGTCTAGCCAAATGGTCAGTCTGGGCGTTGACCTGTGTCTCCTGTGGGAGATCGCCCAGTCTGCTGGGCTGCGCTGTCGCGCTGGGAACTGACTTCACAGGTGATCCGCGCACCCTGTGGGAGCAACTGTCTTGCTCAATTTTTAGAATCTGGCGCGGTCCCTGTGGGAGCGGGCTTGCCCGCGAACACCGGCGCAGCCGGTGCCATCCATCGCGCTGGATTCTTCGCGGGTAAACCCGCTCCCACAGGGGACAGTTACCTACGCGCTCTCGCGCGCCTGTTCGGCCAGTCGGCTGATGGCCTGGTCCAGTTCGTCCAGCGCCTGCAACGCCTGGGGGCTGTCCTGCTTGAGCAAGGTTTCGCTGCGCTGGCAGGCCGCCCGTAACTGCGGTACGCCGCAATAGCGCGAGGCGCCGTTGAGCCGGTGCACGCGCTCGATCATCGCCGTGCGGTCGGCGGCGTTGCGCGCGGCGCGGATGGCTTCACGGTCGGACTCCAGCGAGGCCAGCAGCATGGCCAGCATGTCCGCCGCCAGGTCCGGCTTGCCGGCCGCCAGGCGCAGGCCTTCCTCCGGGTCGAGCACCTTCAGCTCGCTGCTGTCGGCCAGGCGTTCGCTGGCGCGTTCCGGTGGTGGTGAGCCCAGGCTCAGGCCGGTCCACTTCATCACCACCTGGCCCAGCTGGCGCTCGCTGATCGGCTTGGTCAGGTAGTCGTCCATGCCGCTGTGCAGCAGGGCGCGCTTTTCGTTGGCCATGGCGTGGGCGGTGAGGGCCACGATCGGCAGGGGCGGGCCGCTTTGGCTGCTTTCCCACTGACGGATCTGCTCGGTGCAGGCGCGGCCATCCATGCCGGGCATCTGTACATCCATCAGCACCAGGTCGAACGGTTCGTCCTGCACGGCCTGTACCGCGCCGTAGCCGTTGTCCACTGCCAGCACCTCGGCGCCCATGCCTTCGAGCAGGGTCTGTACCAGCAGCAGGTTGGCCGGGTTGTCGTCGACGCAGAGGATCTTCGGCATGCGCTGGCCACCGTGGTTGCGCTGTTCGCACACCGGGCGGCGCGGCTGCACCAGCTCCAGCAGCAGGCGACGCAGCTTGCGGGTGCAGGTCGGCTTGGCCAGCAGTTGGCCATGGGCATTGGGCAGGTAAGGGTGGTAGAGCGGCTGCTCGGTGGTCGGACAGAGCACCACGCACTGGCAGCCGAGACGTTCGAGCTGCTGGTGGTACTGGCCCAGCTGTTCCGGGGCCAGGCTGCCCAGGTTGACCCCGAGCACGGCGAACTCGAACGGCTGCCCGGCCTGGCTGGCGGCCTGCACGCCTTGCAGCAGCTGGTCGCAGGAGGCGAACACGCTGACCGCCAGGCCGCAGTCCTCCAGTTGGTGCTCCAGTGCCTGGCGCGCCAGGTCGTGGCCGTCGACGATGGCCACGCGGCGGCCGAGCAGGGCCTGGGCGGGTTGTTCCTCGGCGTCGTCGTGGGCCTTGGGCAGGTTGAGGCTGATCCAGAACTGCGAGCCCTCACCAGGGGTGCTGTCGACGCCGATCTCGCCGCCCATCTGCTCGATCAGGCGCTTGGAGATTACCAGCCCCAGGCCGGTGCCGCCGGGTTGGCGCGACAGCGAGTTGTCGGCCTGGCTGAACGCCTGGAACAGGGTACGCACATCCTGGGGCGACAGGCCGATGCCGGTGTCCTGCACGCTGATGCGCAGTTGCACGCTGTCTTCCTGCTCGTCCTCGAGCATGGCGCGCACGACGATGGTGCCTTCGCGGGTGAACTTGATGGCGTTGCTCACCAGGTTGGTGAGGATCTGCTTGAGCCGCAGTGGGTCGCCGACCAGCGACAGCGGCGTGTCGCGGTAGACCAGGCTGAGCAGTTCCAGCTGCTTGGCGTGGGCGGCCGGGGCGAGGATGGTCAGGGTGTCCTGGATCAGGTCGCGCAGGTTCAGCGGGATGCTGTCGAGCACCAGCTTGCCGGCCTCGATCTTGGAGAAGTCGAGGATCTCGTTGATGATCCCCAGCAGGTTGTCGGCGGACTTCTCGATGGTGCCGAGGTAGTCGAGCTGGCGCGGGGTCAGCTCGCTCTTCTGCAACAAGTGGGTGAAGCCGAGGATGCCGTTGAGCGGGGTGCGGATCTCGTGGCTCATGTTGGCGAGGAACTCAGACTTGATGCGGCTGGCCTCCAGGGCCTCCTTGCGCGCCATGTCCAGCTCGATGTTCTGGATCTCGATGGTCTCCAGGTTTTGGCGCACGTCCTCGGTGGCCTGGTCGATGCTGTGCTGCAGCTCTTCGTGGGCGCTGTGCAGGGTTTCGGCCATGCGGTTGATGCCGGCGGCCAGCTCGTCGAGCTCGTGGCTGCCCATGGCCGGCAGGCGCTCGTCCAGGTGGCCGTCCTTGAGCTGGTTGACCGCGTGCTTGATGCGGTTGATCGGGTTGTTGATGGTGCGGCTCATGCGCAGGGCCAGCAGCGCGGTCAGGCTCAGGCAGGCGAGGATCAGCAGCAGGCTGGTGAACAGGTTGCGGTAGCCGCGCAGCAGGGTGCCGTCATGGGACAGTTCGATCTCCACCCAGCCGAGCAGGCGCTCGGCCTCGGCGGGCACGGCGTCGGTGGCCAGGTCGCGGTGATGGCCGAACACCGGCATCAGGTAGCGGGTGGCGTCGTTGCCCGTGCGCTGCAGCAGCTGCGTGCCGGTGCCGCCGCTGGGCGGCTGGTTGAGCATGCTGGGGCCGGCATGGGCCAGGCGCGTGCGGTCGGCGGCAAGGAACGCCACGGCGCGCACATCGGCCTGCTCCAGGGCCTGGGCGGCGATGCGCTCCAGTTGCGCCGGAGCCTGGCGGGCGAGGGCCGGTGCCGCCAGTGGTGCCAACTGCTCGGCGATCATCTTGCCGCGTTGCAGCAGTTGCGTGCGCAGGTCGCTTTGTTGCAGCCAGGTGAAGTAACTGCCCAGCACCAGGGCCATCAGGCTGGCGGGCAGCAAGGCCAGCAGCAGGACGCGGCTGCGGATTCCCAAACGGTCGAGCACACCTGTCTCCTGTCATGTGCTGTTAAAGGCGCGGTTCGCGCATCAGCGGGAACGTTACTCTGCGCTGAGGGGTAATGCACAGGATTTGTAATGGTTTTTGCTTTTCTCGGCTGGCGTTGCCGGTGTGGGCACTTCAATGTCACGCCAGTCGGACGGAGGTTGCCTTGTTCGGACCGCTTGTCCAATAATCGCGTAATTGAGAATTGATGGCAGTTGCCAATGCATCCTGAAGCGATTCACGCGACCAACATCCTCGCCATCGAGGACGATCCCGTGCTGGGCGCCTACCTGCATGACGAGCTGCAGCGCGGCGGCTTCCAGGTGACCTGGTGCCGCAATGGCCTGGAAGGCCTGGAGGCGGCGGGCCGGCAGGTGTTCGACCTGGTGCTGATGGACATCCTGCTGCCCGGGCTCAACGGCCTGGACGCACTGGCCAGCCTGCGTCGACGCAGCGCCACGCCAGTGATCCTGATGTCGGCGCTGGGCGCCGAGGCCGACCGCATCAGCGGCTTCGAGAGCGGCGCGGACGACTACCTGCCCAAGCCGTTCAGCTTTGCCGAGCTGCGGGTGCGCATCGAGGCGATCCTGCGCCGGGTGGCCTTCGAGCGGCGCGCTCGGGCGCCGCGTGGGGTGGAGGCCGGGCAATTGCATTTCGACGAGCAGGCCACCGATGTCAGCCTCGCCGGCGCCTGGGCCGGGCTTACCCCCAGTGAATATCGCCTGCTCGACACCCTGCACCGCAGCCAGGACGAGGTGCTGAGCAAGCCCTTCCTCTACCAGCAGGTGCTGCAGCGTGGCTACTCGCGGCATGACCGCAGCCTGGACATGCACGTCAGCCAGATCCGCCGCAAGCTCAAGGCCATCGGCTACCACGAGCGGCAGGTGCGTACCGTGTGGGGCAAGGGCTATGTGTTCGGCGCGGGCGAGGCCGACTGAACCGTGCTCGACCGTCACTCGCTGTTCTGGAAACTGACCGTCCTGCTGGTGGGCTTCTGCCTGCTGATGATCGGCCTGAGCTACAGCTGGGGCCGGCACATGGAAACCCAGGATGCCTTCCTGTCCGAGCCGGCGCGGCAAGTGCTGCGCGGCTACGCGGCGCAGGCCGAGCAGGCCTGGCGCAGTGGCGACCGCGAGGGCGTGGACGCCTGGCTGGCCGAGATGCGCGAGCGCGAGCAGGGCTGGGTGGGCGTGCTCGACGGTGACCTGCAACCGTTGGGCAGCGCCGACCTGAGCGCCGGCCAGGCCCAGCGCCTGACCCGCCTGCGTGGCGTCGACTGGCCCATGAGCCGACGCAGTGTCGGCCAGCCCTGGTTGCGCCTGCCGTTCCCCGGCGCGCCGGAGCAGGGCATGCTGGTGATCGAGCTGCCGGAGCGCTTCAACCCCGGCCAGTACCGCTTGTTCTGGCGCGTCGTCACCAACGGCATCATCCCCGGGTTGTTCACCCTGCTGCTGTGCGTCGGCCTGTACCGCATGCTGATCGTGCCGCTCAACCAGTTGCGCGAGCAGGCCAATGCCTGGCGGGCCGACCAGCTGGCCGCGCGCCTGGATTCGCGCACCACCCGGCGCAAGGACGAACTGGGCGAACTGGCCCGGGCCTTCGACCAGATGGCCGAGCGCCTGCAGGGCACCGTGGCCTTGCAGCAGCAGTTGCTGCGCGATCTGTCCCACGAGATGCGCACGCCGCTCAGCCGCCTGCGCGTGGCCTGCGATGGCGAGACCGACCTGCAGCGCCTGCGCGAACGCCTGCACCGCGAGGTGGATGGCATGCAGCAACTGGTCGAGGACACCTTGCAACTGGCCTGGCAGGACGCCGAACGCGCACCGGTGAACCTCGAGCCGATCCAGGTGGCGGCGCTGTGGGATCTGCTCAGCGAGAACGCCTGCTACGAAAGTGGCTGGGCGCCGCAGCGGCTGCGCTGCGACTTGCCGGCCGGCTGCTGGGTGCAGGGCAGCCTCAACGACCTGGCCCAGGCATTGGAGAACATGCTGCGCAACGCCATCCGTCATTCCCCGGAGGCGGGCGTGGTGCGCCTGAGCGGTTGGCGAGAGGGCGGGTACTGGCGTATCGACCTGGAGGACGAGGGCGGTGGCGTGGCCGAGGAAGACCTGGAGCGGATATTCGCGCCGTTTTCCAGGCTGGAGGGTTCGCGGCCCGGGGATGGTGGTTTCGGCCTGGGCTTGAGCATTGCCCGCAATGCGATCCGGCGCCAGGGCGGGAGCGTGTGGGCGGTCAATGGCGAGCATGGCCTGCGCTTGTGCATGCGCCTGGCTGCGGGGGAGTCGAGCTCATCGCGGGACAAACCCGCACCCACAAAGGCTTGGCACACCCTGTAGGAAACTTGCGTTGCCGCGCTGGGAACTGTCCTCCTGTGGGAGCGGGTTTATCGGACCGCCGCACCGCCGCGAACACCGGCGGAGCCGGTGCCATACACCGCGCTGGATTCTTCGCGGGTAAACCCGCTCCCACAGGGTCCACCTAAATCTATGAGTTACGGTTTGTTCCATGGGAGCGGGCTTGCCCAGCGATCACCCACAAAGCGGGTGCCAGGTCCATGCCCTTATAGCCATGCGCTATAACATCCAGCAATTGCGTGATATGGCCGCGCTGGGTTTGCCGGTATGATAGACGCCCCTGCCGTCCGGATTGCGAAAACGCCCATGACCCTGCAGTACCCAACCATCGCCGATTGCATCGGCCATACGCCACTGGTTCGCCTGCAGCGCATCGCCGGGGACACCAGCAACACCTTGCTGCTCAAGCTCGAAGGCAACAATCCGGCAGGTTCGGTCAAGGACCGCCCGGCGCTGTCGATGATCACTCGCGCCGAGCTGCGTGGCCAGATCAAGCCCGGCGACACCCTCATCGAAGCCACCTCCGGCAACACCGGTATCGCCCTGGCCATGGCCGCGGCGATCAAAGGCTACAAGATGATCCTGATCATGCCGGACAACTCCACCGCCGAACGCAAGGCGGCGATGACCGCTTATGGCGCCGAGCTGATCCTGGTGACCAAGGAAGAGGGCATGGAGGGCGCGCGCGACCTCGCCGAGAAGATGCAGGCCGAAGGCCGCGGCCTGGTCCTTGACCAGTTCGCTAACGGCGACAACCCGATCGCCCACTACAACAGCACCGGCCCGGAAATCTGGCAGCAGACCCAGGGCAGCATCACTCATTTCATCAGCTCCATGGGCACCACCGGCACCATCATGGGCTGCTCGCAGTACCTCAAGGAGCAGAACCCGGCGGTGCAGATCGTCGGCCTGCAGCCGATGGAAGGCTCGGCCATCCCCGGCATCCGCCGCTGGCCCCACGAGTACCTGCCGAAGATCTTCGACGCCACCCGCGTCGACCGCGTGGTAGACATGTCCCAGCAGGAGGCCGAGGAGACCACCCGTCGCCTGGCCCGCGAAGAGGGCATTTTCTGTGGCGTATCCTCCGGCGGTGCCGTGGCAGCCATGCTGCGCCTGTCCCGTGAAGTCGAGAATGCGGTGATGGTCGCCATCATCTGCGACCGCGGCGACCGTTACCTCTCCACCGGCCTGTTCGACCCGACCTGATGTCCAGAAAGAAAAGCAACACCGGCCTGCGCTTCCAGCCGGCCGGCGGCAACCGTGCCGCACAGGTGCCCGTGGGCAAGAAGCAACGCCTGTCGATCGAGCGCGTGGCCGGTGACGGTCGCGGCATCGCCTTCATCGAAGGACGTACCTGGTTCGTCAGCGGCGCGCTGGCCGGCGAGGACGTCGAGGCGCGGGTGCTCGCCGCCCGCGGCAAGGTGGTCGAGGCGCGCCTGGAGCGCGTGTTCCAGGCCAGCCCCGAGCGCCGTGAAGCGCCTTGCCGGCACTACGCCCGCTGCGGTGGCTGCAACCTCCAGCACCTGCCCCATGACGGCCAGCTGGCACTCAAGCAGCGCCTGCTCGCCGAGCAACTGCAGCGGGTGGCTGGCGTGCAGCCCGAGGAGTGGGCTGTTCCCCTGAGCGGACCGGAATTCGGCTACCGCCGCCGGGCGCGGGTCGCGGTACGCTGGGACACCAAGGCGCGCCAACTGGACGTGGGGTTTCGCGCCGAGGCCAGCCAGGACATCGTCGGCATCGACGAATGCGCGGTGCTGGTACAACCCTTGCAAACGATCATGCGCCACCTGCCGACCGTGCTGCGCAGCCTGGGCAAGCCACAGGCGCTGGGGCACGTGGAGCTGTTCAGCGGCACCGCCGAGGCGGTGCTGGTGCGGCATGTAGCGCCCCTGCCAAGTGACGACCTGGCGCGGCTCGAGGCGTTCTGCCGCGAGGCCGGCGCCCAGCTGTGGCTGCAGGGCGAGGGCGAGCCGGCGCCGGTGGATGCCGCGGCGCAACTGGGCTTTGCCCTGGAGCCCTGGGGCCTGGAACTGGCCTGGCGGCCGGGTGACTTCGTCCAGGTCAACGCCCAGGTCAACACCTTGATGATCCAGCAGGCTCTCGCCTGGCTGGCGCCCGAGGCGCACGAGCGGGTCCTGGACCTGTTCTGCGGCCTGGGCAACTTCGCCTTGCCCCTGGCCCGCCAGGCGCGCGAGGTGGTGGCGGTGGAGGGCGTGCAGGCCATGGTCGAGCGCGCCGCGGCCAACGCCGATGGCAACAATGTGCATAACGCTCGGTTTTTTCAGGCCGATTTATCGCAGCCTTTGGCGGGCGCCGGATGGGTCGCCGAGGGCTTTTCTGCGGTACTCTTGGATCCACCGCGCGACGGGGCTTTCGAGGTGGTGCAAGGCATCGCCCGGCTGGGCGCGAAGCGGCTGGTCTACGTATCGTGCAACCCGGCCACGCTGGCGCGAGACGCGCAGGTGCTGGTCGGGCAGGGGTACCGGTTAAAAAGGGCCGGGATTCTCGACATGTTTCCTCAGACGGCGCATGTCGAGGCCATGGCGTTATTCGAAGCGGGCTAGCTGGGCTGGCCCTCTTGGTGCGCCCTTCAGGGAGTGAGGGGCGCACAGGTGATAGCCAGTGCACCCGTGTGGTGCGCTGTATGGAAAGGTAGAACAAAGATGGTACAGGTGAGAGTGCACCAGCCGGTCAACAACGACGGCAGTATCAATCTCGAAGCATGGCTCGATCATGTGGTGAGCGTCGATTCGCAGCTCGATCGCCCTGGGCTGAAAGAGGCCTGCGAGTTTGCCCATGAAGTCGAGAGGAAGGGTAATCCGGCCAAGCATTCCTGGGCCGACGGTACCTCCAGTTTCCAGGCGGGGCTGGAGATCGCCGAAATTCTCGCCGACCTAAAGCTCGACCAGGATTCGCTGGTGGCGGCGGTCATCTACCGTTCGGTGCGCGAAGGCAAGGTGACCCTGGCCGAGGTCGGCCAGCGTTTCGGCCCGGTGGTGTCCAAGCTGATCGACGGCGTGCTGCGCATGGCGGCCATCAGTGCCAGCCTCAGCCCGCGCCAGTCGCTGGTGCTCGGCTCCCAGGCGCAGGTCGAGAACCTGCGCAAGATGCTGGTGGCCATGGTCGACGATGTGCGCGTGGCGCTGATCAAGCTCGCCGAACGTACCTGCGCCATTCGTGCGGTCAAGGCCGCCGATGACGAGAAGCGCCTGCGCGTGGCCCGCGAGGTGTTCGACATCTATGCGCCGCTGGCGCACCGGCTGGGTATCGGCCATATCAAGTGGGAACTTGAGGACCTGTCGTTCCGCTACCTCGAGCCCGACCAGTACAAGCAGATCGCCAAGCTGCTGCACGAGCGCCGGCTGGACCGCGAGCGCTTCATCAGCGACGTGATGAACCAGCTGCAGAACGAGCTGCTGGCCACCGGCGTCAACGCCGACATCAGCGGCCGGGCAAAACACATCTATTCGATCTGGCGCAAGATGCAGCGCAAGGGCCTGGAGTTCAGCCAGATCTACGACGTGCGCGCGGTGCGCGTGCTGGTGCCGGAAGTACGCGACTGCTATACCGCGCTGGGCATCGTGCACACCTTGTGGCGGCACATTCCGAAGGAGTTCGACGACTACATCGCCAACCCCAAGGAAAACGGCTACCGCTCCCTGCACACCGCAGTGATCGGCCCCGAGGGCAAGGTGCTGGAGGTGCAGATCCGCACCCACGCCATGCATGAGGAAGCCGAGCTGGGCGTGTGTGCGCACTGGCGCTACAAGGGCACCGACGTCAAGCCCAGCTCCAACCACTACGAAGAGAAGATCTCCTGGCTGCGCCAGGTGCTGGAGTGGCACGAAGAGCTGGGCGACATCGGTGGCCTGGCCGAACAGCTGCGCGTCGATATCGAGCCGGACCGGGTCTACGTGTTCACCCCCGACGGCCACGCCATCGACCTGCCCAAGGGCGCCACGCCGCTGGACTTCGCCTATCGGGTGCACACCGAGATCGGCCACAACTGCCGGGGCGCCAAGATCAACGGCCGTATCGTGCCGCTGAACTACAGCCTGCAGACCGGCGAGCAGGTGGAGATCATCACCAGCAAGCACGGCAACCCGAGCCGCGACTGGCTGAACTCCAACCTGGGCTACGTGACCACCTCGCGGGCCCGGGCCAAGATCGTCCACTGGTTCAAGCTGCAGGCCCGCGACCAGAACGTGGCCGCCGGCAAGACCCTGATCGAGCGCGAACTGAGCCGATTGGGCCTGCCCCAGGTGGACTTCGAACGCCTGGCAGAAAAGGCCAACGTCAAGACTGCCGAGGACATGTTCGCCGCCCTTGGCGCCGGCGACCTGCGCCTGGCGCACATGGTCAACGCCGCGCAGCAGTTGCTCGAACCCGAGCGCCTGGAGCCGGTCGAGCTGATCCCGCGCCAGGCCCGGGGCATCCGCGCGGGCAAGCGCAGCGACATCCAGATCCAGGGTGTCGGCAACCTGCTTACGCAGATGGCCGGGTGCTGCCAGCCGCTGCCGGGCGACGCCATCGTCGGCTATATCACCCAGGGCCGTGGCGTGAGCATTCACCGCCAGGATTGTGCCTCGGTGCTGCAACTGGCGGGCAAGGAGCCGGAGCGCATGATCCAGGTCAGCTGGGGACCGATCCCGGTGCAGACCTATCCGGTCGACATCGTCATCCGTGCCTACGACCGCCCGGGGCTGCTGCGCGACGTGTCGCAGGTGCTGCTCAACGAGAAGATCAACGTGCTGGCGGTCAACACCCGCTCGAACAAGGAAGACAACACCGCGCTGATGTCGCTGACCATCGAGATCCCAGGCCTGGACGCCCTTGGGCGCTTGCTGGGGCGGATCTCGCAGTTGCCCAACATCATCGAGACGCGGCGTAATCGTACCCCTTGATACCGAGGTGGCTTCTTCGCGGGTGAACCCGCTTCCACAGTTGAGTGCAAGCTTCGGGCTATGTGCGATCCCTGTGGGAGCGGGTTCACCCGCGAAGGGGCTTACACCAAAGGACCTGTTTAACAATGACCTACACCCTTGAAGACCTGCTGCACCTCATGGCCCGCCTGCGCGATCCGCAATATGGCTGCCCCTGGGACCTCAAGCAGGACTACGCCAGTATCGTCCCGCACACCCTCGAGGAAGCCTACGAAGTCGCCGACACCATCGAGCGCGGCGACTTCGAGCACCTGCAGGGCGAGCTGGGGGACCTGTTGTTCCAGGTGGTCTACTACAGCCAGCTGGCCCGCGAGGAAGGGCGCTTCGAGTTCGATGGCGTGGTCGATTCGATCACCCGCAAGCTGATCCGCCGCCATCCCCATGTATTCCCCACCGGCGAGCTGTACGCACCGTTGGACACACCCAAGCTCGACGAGGCCCAGGTCAAGTCGCGCTGGGAGGAGATCAAGGCCGAGGAGCGTGCCGAAAAGAGCGAGCCCGAGCAGTTGTCGCTGCTCGACGACGTGCCCGCGGCCTTGCCCGCGCTGTCTCGCGCCGCCAAACTGCAGAAGCGCGCCGCCACGGTCGGCTTCGACTGGCCCGAGGCGTTGCCGGTGCTGGACAAGGTCCGCGAGGAGCTCGACGAAGTGCTGCAGGCCATGGCCGATGGAGACAGCGAGGCGCTGGAGGACGAGCTGGGCGACCTGCTGTTCGCCACCGTCAACCTGGCCCGGCACCTCAAGCACGACCCGGAAAACGCCTTGCGCCGTGCCAACCGTAAATTCGAGCGCCGTTTCCGTTTTATCGAACAGGCATTGCGCGAGCAGGGCCTGAACATTCAAGATCGTACCCTCGACGAGCTGGACGCCTTATGGGGCGAGGCCAAGCGTCAGGAAAAGAACCTGCCCAGCTGCGGCTGAGCCGATGCATAAGTGAGTGAACACCCATGAGCCTTTCCCTTCGCGACCAATTGCTCAAAGCCGGCCTGGTCAACCAGAAACAGGTCTCGCAGACCAACAAAGCCGAGAAGAAACAGAAACGCCTGGAACACAAGGGTCAGGTCGAGGTGGACGACAGCCAGCAGCGCCTGGCCAAGGAAGCCCAGGCCGAGAAGGCCAAGAAGGACCAGGAGCTGAACCGCCAGGTCCAGGAAAAGGCCGAGCAGAAGGCCCGTGCCGCGCAAGTCAAGCAACTGATCGAAGCGACCCGGCTGCCCAAGCTGACCACCGAGGATTACTACAACTTCGTCGATGACAAGAAGGTCAAGCGCATCGCCGTCAACGCCCTGATGCGCAGCAAGCTGAGCAATGGCGCGCTGGCCATCGTCGCCCATGGTGGCGGCTACGAAGTGATCCCGCGCGAGGCGGCAGTGAAGATCCAGGAGCGCGACCCCAACCGTATCCTGCTGCTCAACACCCATGTCGAGGAAGCGGACGAGGACGATCCGTACGCGGCCTACAAGATCCCAGACGATCTGATGTGGTAAGCACGAAAAACCCCGCCTTGGCGGGGTTTTTTATTGCAGGGCCGGGTCACTGCGCCGGGCGTTGGCGCTCGAGGCATTCCAGCTCCATGCGGTACTGGTGAGCCTGTTGCTCGTCATGGAACATACCGACCAGCTGGCCTTGCTGATGCACGTCCCAGATCCGCAGGCCAGCGGCCTGGCCTTCGTGGGACATTTTCGATTCGTCGCGTTCGGTTACCTGGACTGTCATCGTCAAACTCCACTGCTTGGTTGGCTGCGGCACTGTGTCGCAGGCCTCCTTTATAGAGTTTGTTAGCAGGCTAAGTAAATAAAACAGCGATGAAACAAGTTTCATGTAGGAGCGGCCTTGTGCCGCGAAAGGGCTGCGCAGCAGCCCCAGGATGTCAGCACCGACGCAGAAATTGCCGGGGCCGCTTTGCGGCCCTTTCGCGGCACAAGGCCGCTCCTACACAGGGGAGGGCGGACAGCAGCAAAAAAAAGCCCCGCACAAGGCGGGGCTTCGGGCGTTGCAGGCAGCGGTATCAGTTACCCTTGACCGCCTTGCCATCGACCGTGCCATCCTGCAGCACGATCACGTACTCCTTGCCATCGGTCTCGACCTGGCGCAGTTGCACCAGCAGGTAGTCCCAGTCCTTGGCGAACCACAGCTCGGTGATGCGCTTGCTCTGGCTCGGGTCGCGCACGCGCTCGACCTTGATCGCGTCGACCTGGCCGGTCTTGGTGGTCACTTTTTCGGTGCCCAGCACGCGGAAGTCGTAGGTGTCGATCTCGTCACCGTCGACCACCTGGTAGGTCATGCTCTTCTTGCCGGCGGCCACGTCATGCTGCAGGGCCAGCTGGTAGGACGACTTGTCCAGCACGCCGCGGTTGAGCGGCAGGTTGATGGCGTCGCCACGGTCGCTGCCGGTGATCTTCTTGCCGGCCCAGTCGAAGTTCAGGTCGACCTTCTTCGCCTTGCCCAGGCCGCCGCGTTCGAAGTGATACTGCTGCGGCAGCAGGGTGTCGTTCTCGAACTTGAGGGTGCTTTGCTCGGTCAGGCTGGCGATCATCATCGAAGCCTTGAAGTTCAGGCTCCAGGTACCGTTGGCGTTCTTTTCCAGGCTGCGCGCGGCGGTGCCGCTCATCGGCAGCTGTTTCCAGTCGGCGGTGTAGCTCGCCGCGAAAGGCTTCAGATCAGCTGCCTGGAGGGGCAGGGCGAGCACGGCGAGAGCCAAGAGCAGGGCGCGACGCATAAATTCTCCTAGGATCGAATCAAGTGACCGCTGGCCGCCAGCGGCTGGCCATCCAGTAATGCACCCTGTTCGCCCAGACGCAAGCGTCCTTCGGCGAACCAGCGCACCGCCAGCGGGTAGATCTGGTGTTCCAGCAGGTGCACGCGCTGGGCGAGCGTCTGCGTGGTGTCATCCGTTGCCACGGGTACCACAGCCTGTACGACCAGAGGCCCGCCATCGAGTTCCTCGGTGACGAAGTGCACGCTGCAGCCGTGCTCGGCGTCACCCGCTTCCAGCGCGCGCTGGTGGGTGTGCAGGCCTTTGTACTTCGGCAACAGTGACGGATGGATGTTCAGCAGGCGGCCCTGGTAGTGGCGCACGAAATCGCCACTGAGGATGCGCATGAAACCGGCCAGCACCACCAGGTCGGGCTGGAAGCCATCGATCAGCGCCATCAGCGCCGCGTCGAAGGCTTCACGCCCGTCGAAACCGGTGTGCGACAACACGGCGGTTTCGATGCCGGCGCCCTTGGCGCGCTCGAGGCCATAGGCATCGGCACGGTTCGAGATGACCGCGCGGATGCGTGCCGGGCTGTCGCTGGCGCTGTTGCTGTCGATCAGTGCCTGCAGGTTGCTGCCGGAGCCCGACAGCAACACGACTACATTGCAGGGCATCAGTGTGCCTTGAGGTTCTGCAGCTCGACCTGGGCGGCGCCTTCGGCGGCCACGTCGATACGGCCGATCACCCACGGTTGCTCGCCTTCGGCGCGCAGCACGTTCAGGGCGCTTTCGACCTGGTCCTGGGCCACGCAGATGACCATGCCCACGCCGCAGTTCAGCACGCGGTGCATTTCATGCTCGTCGACGTTGCCTTTTTCCTGCAGGAAGTCGAACACCGCCGGGCGCTGCCAGCTGGCCACGTCGACCACGGCCTGGGCGCCTTTTGGCAGCACGCGCGGGATGTTGTCCAGCAGGCCGCCGCCGGTGATGTGGGCCATGGCCTTGACCGCGCCGGTCTGCTTGATCAGCTGCAGCAGCGGCTTGACGTAGATGCGGGTCGGCGCCATCAGCAGGTCGGCCAGCGGCTTGCCGTCGAGCTGGGTGTTGTCGATGTCGGTGCCGGAAACCTCGAGGATCTTGCGGATCAGCGAGTAGCCGTTGGAGTGCGGACCGGAGGACGGCAGGGCGATCAGGGCGTCGCCGGTGACCACTTTCGAGCCGTCGATGATCTCGGCCTTTTCCACCACGCCGACGCAGAAGCCAGCCAGGTCGTAGTCTTCGCCTTCGTACATGCCTGGCATCTCGGCGGTTTCACCACCGACCAGCGAGCAACCGGCCAGTTCGCAACCGGCGCCGATGCCGGTGACCACGGTGGCGGCCACGTCGACGTTGAGCTTGCCGGTGGCGTAGTAGTCGAGGAAGAACAGCGGCTCGGCGCCGCACACCACCAGGTCGTTGACGCACATGGCGACCAGGTCCTGGCCGATGCTGTCGTGCTTGTTCAGGTTCAGCGCCAGGCGCAGCTTGGTGCCGACGCCGTCGGTGCCGGAGACCAGCACCGGCTGCTTGTAGCCGGCCGGGATCTCGCAGAGGGCGCCGAAGCCGCCCAGGCCACCCATGACTTCAGGACGTGCGGTGCGCTTGGCGACGCCCTTGATGCGTTCGACCAGTGCTTCGCCGGCGTCGATGTCTACACCGGCGTCTTTGTAGCTCAGGGAGGGTTGCTTGCTCATTGATCCAGGCCTTTAGGAGGGAGGGATTCAGAAAAACGACCGGGACGGCCAAGGCCGGTTTCAGAAACGGCGGCTGCCTGTACGTCACTGGTCTGCGAAGGCGCGCGATTTTATCAGGGTTGCCCCAAGGCGGCCATCCTCAGGCCGACGGGCAGGCGGGAAATCTGGGCAAAAAACCGTGTTTCACCCCGTGCGACTGGTTGCCGCGCCGGTGCCTGTATAAGGTATAGGCATGGCGACCCACGTAACGGGCCGGCAACGCGGAGCATTTTCCGTGGTTGCGCGGTCACAGCCGACAGGCAAGGGCGTGTCGCCCCAAGGTCATCTGGACAGGAATCCTCAATGCGTCTTCTCAATTTCCTCGCGGGCGCCTGCCTGGCTGTGGCCGGCACCGTCGCCCAGGCCGAAACCGTCTCCGGCTTGTATCAGGTGCGCGAACCGGTCGAAGGGCAGGGCAGCGAAGCCCGCGCCCAGGCCACCGGCAAGGCCCTGGATACCCTGGTGCTGCGCCTGACCGGCGATCCCAAGGCGGCGCAGAACCCGGCACTGGCCGCGCTGCGCAAGGACCCGCAGCAGATCATCAACCAGGTCGGCACCGAAGCCGGGCCGCCGGAGTCGGTGCTGGTCGAATTCGACCCCGGCAGCACCGAGCGCGCCCTGCGCCAGGCTGGCCTGGCGCTGTGGGGCAGCAACCGGCCGTCGATCCTTGGCTGGTGGCTCAACGACAGCGTCGAGGGCAGCAACCTGGTCGGCGATGGCCAGGCCGTCGCCGAACCCCTGCGTCGGGCCGCCCAGCACCGTGGCTTGCCCCTGCGCCTGCCGTTGGCCGACCTGCAGGAGCAACTGGTGGCCAATGCCAAGTTGCTCGAAGGCAACGACCCGGCACCGCTGCGCGAGGCCTCCGAACGCTATGGCGCCGATGCGCTGCTGGCGGTACACGCCCATGAGGCCGACGGCAAGTGGCAGGGCAAGTGGCAGCTGTGGCTGGGCGATCAGCGCGAGCAGGGCAGCGCCGAGGGCGCCGACCAGTCGGCCCTGGCCGATGCCGTGTTGCTGGCGGTGAGCAATCGCCTGGCGCCGCGTTACGTCACCCGTCCCGGCGCCAGCAGCGACCTGCAGGTGCAGGTCCAGGGCATGAACCTGCAACGCTACGCCGAGCTGAGCCGGGTGCTCGAGCCTTATGGCGCGCGGCTGCAGATGGCCGATGGTGGCACCCTGACCTACCGCGTCAGCGGCAATCGCGAACAGCTGCGCGCGCAGTTGAGCCTGGCCAAGCTCCAGGAGCTGCCCGCCGAGCCTGCTCCCGCCACACCTGTGCCAAGCGCGCAGGACCCGGCCGGCGCAACGCCGCCGGCCACCGCCGCCAAGCCGTTCGACGGCCTGCGTTTTCGCTGGTAAGGAATACTTGAATGATTGATATGCGTCGCTGGATCTGGCTGGGCGCGGCTTTTGTGGTCGCCGGGCTGCTGTACTTTTTGCACAACATCCTCTCGCCGTTCCTGGTGGGCATCCTGCTGGCCTACCTGGCCGACCCGTTGGTCGACCGCCTGGAGCGGCTCGGCCTGTCGCGCACCTGGGGCGTGGTGGTGGTGTTCAGCCTGTTCACCCTGATCTTCCTGGCCCTGCTGCTGGTGCTGGTACCGATGCTGGCCAAGCAGCTGCTACGCCTGTACGAGCTGGCGCCGCAGATGCTCGACTGGTTGCAGCACGTGGCGCTGCCCTGGGTGCAGAGCCGCCTGGGCCTGGCCGATGGCTTCTGGAAGTTCGACAAGATCAAGGCCGCCATCGGCGAGCACATGGGCCAGACCACCGACATCGTCGGCGTGCTGTTGTCCCAGGCCACCGCCTCGAGCCTGGCGCTGATCGGCTGGCTGGCCAACCTGGTGCTGATCCCGGTGGTGGGCTTCTACCTGCTGCGCGACTGGGACCTGATGATGGCCAAGCTGCGCAGCCTGCTGCCGCGCCAGCGCGAGCCGCAGGTAGTGGGGTTGGCCGGCGAGTGCCACGAGGTGCTGGGGGCGTTCGTGCGTGGGCAGTTGCTGGTGATGCTGGCGCTGGGCGTCATCTATTCCAGCGGCCTGATGCTGGTGGGCCTGGAACTGGGCCTGCTGATCGGCATGCTCGCGGGGCTGGCGGCGATCGTGCCGTACATGGGCTTCATCATCGGCATCGGCGCGGCGCTGGTCGCCGGGTTGTTCCAGTTCGGCGGCGAGCTTTACCCGATGCTGGGCATCGTTGCGGTGTTCATGGTCGGGCAGGCCCTCGAAGGCATGGTGCTGACGCCGCTGCTGGTGGGTGACCGCATCGGCCTGCACCCGGTGGCGGTGATCTTCGCGATCCTGGCCGGCGGTGAGCTGTTTGGTTTCACCGGAGTGTTGCTGGCGTTGCCGGTGGCGGCGGTGATCATGGTGCTGCTGCGGCATGTGCATGACCTGTACAAGGAATCGGACATGTATGCCGGGGAGATCGACCCGGAGCTATGACCCATCGCGGGGCAAGCCCGCTCCCACGCCGACCTGTGAGGGGTACCAGCGTGGGAGCGGGCTTGCCCCGCGAAGCTTTAAAAGTAGTGCAACTAATTGATTTTACTTGCGCTATTCCCCTCGCCGATTGTGCCGTCCGCGCTGCGGGTATAGACTTTGCACACTGTTAATCAAAGGCCCCCTGTGGTCCCCGCGACCGCCCGCGAGCATGAAACCGATCCAGTTGCCCCTGGGTGTGCGTCTGCGCGACGACGCCACCTTCATCAACTACTACCCCGGCGCCAATGCCGCGGCACTGGGCTATGTCGAGCGGCTGTGCGAAGCCGACGCCGGCTGGACCGAGAGCCTCATCTACCTGTGGGGCAAACAGGGCGTGGGCCGTACCCATCTGTTGCAGGCCGCCACCCACCGTTTCCAGCAGTTGGGTGAGCCCGCCGTCTACCTGCCCCTGGCGCAACTGCTCGATCGCGGCGTCGAACTGCTTGACCGCCTTGAACAGTACGAACTGGTGTGCATCGACGACCTGCATGTGATTGCCGGCAAGGCGGACTGGGAAGAGGCCATGTTCCACCTGTTCAACCGCCTGCGCGACAGCGGCCGACGCTTGCTGCTGGCGGCGTCCAGTTCGCCGCGGGAGCTGCCGATCAAGCTGGCCGACCTGAAGTCGCGGCTGACCCTGGCACTGATCTTCCAGATGCGCGGGATGTCCGACGAGGACAAGCTGCGCGCTTTGCAACTGCGTGCTTCGCGCCGCGGTCTGCACCTGACCGACGAAGTCGGCCACTTCATCCTCACCCGCGGTACGCGCAGCATGAGCGCGCTGTTCGACCTGCTCGAGCGCCTCGACCAGGCCTCCCTGCAGGCGCAGCGCAAGCTGACCATCCCGTTCCTCAAGGAAACCCTCGGCTGGTGACCCTGAGAACACGGTGCCAGAGCGCCAAAACGGAAAAGTCACATCTTTTTCGATAAAATTTGCAAATGAGTCCGATAGAAGGCATAGTTTCCCCCTTCTAAAGGACTACAGACACGGTCGTGCCCATGCTGAAGCGCTTCGCACCCCTCGTGCCACTTGCACTTGTCACCCTTCTTTACGGCTGCGCCTCCACCGGCCCGGTCGCACCCTCGCAGGATCACCGCGTGGCTGCCGAGCAATCGGTCAAGGCCAAGGCTTCCGCCTCTTCCGTATTCACCGAGGAAGAACTGGCCAGCGAAGACGACCTCGAGGCCTTCTCCAGCAACAGCAAGCCCTACCAGCTGCCTGTGCTGGCCGACAGCATTCTCGAGCGCGGCATGGCCCTGATCGGTACCCGCTACCGCTTCGGCGGCACCTCCGAGAAGTCCGGCTTCGATTGCAGCGGCTTCATCGGCTACCTGTTCCGCGAAGAGGCGGGCATGAACCTGCCACGCTCGACCCGCGAGATGATCAACGTCGACGCGCCCAAGGTCGCCCGCAACAAGCTCAAGCCCGGCGACCTGCTGTTCTTCAGCACCAACGGCCGTGGCCGTGTCAGCCATGCCGGCATCTACCTGGGTGACAACCAGTTCATCCACTCCAGCAGCCGCCGCAGCGGTGGCGTGCGCATCGACAGCCTGGGCGATCGCTACTGGAGCAAGACCTTCATCGAGGCCAAACGCGCGCTCGCCATGGCGCCGACCACGATCTCGCGCAATTGATTTGATATCAAAATGCTGTAACCTCGCACGGCGGCGTAGCTGAAAAGCTCGCCGCCGTGCGCATTTACAGAAAACGTCTAATCTAAATTCTCAACTCTTTTTACCTTCGGCCGTGGCCGTGGGGTTCCTGACAGGACGTTCGCATCATGGCGATGTTGGCGCGCTTCGCATTCCTCTCCCTGGTGGCCCTGCTTGCTGCCTGCTCCAGCCGTGCGCCCGCACCGGCACCGGTAGCCAAGTCGCCGATGGTGTTCAATCAAGCGCCTTCCTCGCCTGCGGCTGACGATGTGCTGTTCCGCGCCATCGGCCTGGTGGGCACGCCGTACCGCTGGGGTGGCAACACGCCGGATGCCGGGTTCGATTGCAGCGGCCTGATCGGCTACGTCTACCGTGACGCGGCGGGTATCAGCCTGCCGCGCTCGACCCGCGAGATGATCGTCATGCGCGCGCCGAACGTGGATATCAATGCGCTGCAGTCGGGCGATCTGGTGTTCTTCGCCACCAGCGGCGGTTCGCAGGTCAGCCACGCCGGCATCTACGTCGGTGAAGGGCGCTTCGTGCACGCGCCGTCGACGGGCGGGACCGTGCGCCTGGACTACCTGTCCAACAGCTACTGGGCCAAGGCCTACCTCCAGGCCAAGCGCGTACTGCCGCCGGGCCACCTGGCGCAGAATCCTTGATGGCGCTTCATTAAGCCTGTGGGAGCGGATTTACCCGCAATCGCGTCATAGGATCCACCGCCTTCGCGGGTGCTGCGACAATCTTCTACCGCGTCTGCCATTTCCCGTCGAGCCAGGATGTCCGTCCGACAACGACATCCCGGGAGTGGATCATGAGCAGTATCAAGGAGCGTGTGGAGCGCAGTCTCGAGGCGTTGGACGCGGGGCGGCCGCTGGTACGCCTGGTCGACGAGATCATTCGCGAATACCCCGACCCCTATGTGCTGGCCTCCCAGCATGCGCAACGCATCGTGCTCAAGCACACGGGCAAGCCGATCGATCCACGGTTCATCTGGTGGCACCAGTTCGCCACCGCCAGTTCCAGTCACCGCAGTTTCACCGGCTGGCAGCACAGCGGCCCGCCGCTGAAGTCGATGCACCTGGTCGAGCTGGTGATCAAGCGCTTCGATGCGCATTTCCAGGAAGCGACCGACGAACTCGACCTGTACGGTGGTTTCTACCGCCAGGGTCGGCAGGCCGATCGTTTCGACGAACACAATGAAGTGCCAATGCTTGCCAGCAAGGTCCAGGAGGATCTCTGGGCGTTGGACTTCGCCGTTGCCTACCGCGGCGCGATCAGCCGCTTCTGGAACACCTGCTCGCAGCATTTTCGCGTACTGGCCAAGGTCAACCTGCTGGGGCAGGGGGCGGGCGCGGTGCGGGCCGGACGTATCAGTCGAAGCGACTGGACGCTGCTGCGGGCGATGGTCGCCGACGGCCTGCAGGGCGGCGTGCTGCCGACCCTGGACAAGCTGAAACAGGCCAGCACCACGCACCCGTTTTCGGCCTGTCGCTACGTGCTCGATCGCGGCGATCGTGGTTGCCTCTACAGCTTTGCGACCGACACGGGGCGGACGCTGCTGTACCGCCCTTGGGCGAGCGACGCGTTCAAGAGCTTCGACTCCGAGCAGGCCATGGCGGGCTGGCTGCGTGAACAGTTGCAGGATGCCGACACCCTGGCCAGCTACGTCAAGGCGGCGCACACCGATGCCCGCGATCCCGCGCGCGCCCACTCGGTGAGGACCCACCTGCTAAGCATCGCCAACAGTGCGAGCGAGCAAGCGGCACGGGTGTTGCTCGGTTACCTGAAAAGGCCGATCAGCGACGATATCTTCACCTACCTGGCCAGCCAGGCCACCGGCGAGATGAATGACAACGCCGCAGCGATGCTGGGCAATGCCGACCTGCGCAAGGCGATGTGGAGCGGTTACCTGTCTGTCTTCATCAAGGTGTTCGGCGGCTTTGCCCCGCTCGGTTGGCCAATGACCCTGATGCTGCTGGGGGCAAGCCTGGGCAAGGTGGGCCTGGACATCGATGCGGCGTTGCATGCCGCGGATGAGCAGAGCCGCAAGAGCGCCCTGCGCGATGCCATGCTCGACAGCCTGTTCGCCGCCTTGAACATGGTCGATCTGGGGTTTCAGTCGAGCTTTGCCTCACTGGCCTATGAAACGCCGGCCGGCGAGATGGATGTGCACCTGGAGCGCTGGCAGGTGGCGCAGACCGCCACGCTGCCGGTGGAAGGACGAGAGAGCAACGTGTTGCCGAGGGGGGAGTTGCAAGGCAGCGGGCGCTTGCGGGGTATCAGGGTCGATGCGCACGGCAGCTGTTGGATCATGCTCAACGGCCTGTCCTACCGGGTGCGCTACAACCATGAGCTGCGGGTCTGGCAGGTGGTGCCCGCGCATAATCCCTTTGCCTTTGGCCCCCTGTACCCGGTGCGCCTGAACGACGGTAACGAATGGGAGCTGCTGGTGCCGCCGCGGCTGGCCGGTGGCGCGCCTCCCGTCGTCGAAGGCATGCCCAGCGCCACCTCGCGCTTCTGGAACCGCCACGTGGTGGTGGATGACGCGCGGGCCAAGGCGTTTTCCGCCAATGCCTTGCACCGCCAGAAGGCATTGCTGGAGCCCCAGCCTATTCCACGCCTGGCGCGCGACCAGGTTCCCGAGCTGGACGAGCATGGCCTGGATTGCGTGCGGATGGAGGGCGTTGTCCAGTATTCCTACCGTTACGATCGCGAGTACTTCAATTCGTTGATCGAGTACTACACCAGCGACGAGTCGAGGGTGAACGATGTGTTCCGCTCAGGCACGTACCGCTATGGCGACGAGGATGACTACATCGCCAAGCTGGCCGATACCCTGGAGCAACTGCCCGAGAGCAGTGAGGTGAGCCTGTATCGTGGCGGGCATGCTTCGCGTGGCACCAGTGGCGAACACTATCGCAATGGCCGGATACGGGTTGGCGATGTGCTGGTCAATACCGACCTGACCTCGTTTACCGAGAATCCCTACAAGGTCGCCGAGTTCGCCTCGCAACCTTCGGTCAATGCACCCGGTCACCTGCCGGGGGTGTTCGACGACACGTCGGTGGTGTTCGAGCTGCCCCTGGGGCGTTACCAGGAGGGCACGCCGATCAGCGCATTCTCGCTTTACTGGGACGAAGGGGAGACCCTGTTCCTGCCGGGACACTACTTCCGGATCGACAACCTGGAGCAGGTCTACGGTGAGCACTATCGCTTCGTCCATGTCACGCTCCAGCAGGTGCCCAAGCCTGCTGTCGGGCCTGTCTACGATCTGCGCACAGGCCTGTTGTTCGACGAACAGGCCTACAAGGTGCGATTCAGGACGCCTGGGCTGGCAGAGCGTTTCTTTCCCGTCGACCCGCCGGCTGCCGCTGCCAACTGAGGCGGCGCCGATCAAGCCTGCTTGAGCAGCAATGCCACCCCGGGATAGTACTGTCCCAGTTCGTTATGCAGCTTGCGGTAGGCATATGGGAAGTACCAGGTTATCGCGCAGGCCGTGTGCTTTTGCAGGTCGTCCACCAGGTCCTGCAGTTCCTCGGGGCTGGCATGCTGGCCGGCCTTCCACGGGGTGACGAACAACGCCCCGGCCTTGAGCTGGCTGCCATAGGCTATCGGCTTGGCCGGGGCGGCGGTTTCCTGCAGGGCCGCCGTCAGGTCGAGGCGGGCGATACGCGGCCAGCGCTGGCCGGCGTGCAGGTACAGCGACTCCTCGGCGCTGCTGATCGACAGGTCGCAGCGCCCATCGCGCTCGCCCTCGTCGCGCTGCTTCTTGCTCATGTGCCGTTCCAGCGCCACCAGCTCACCCTGCCAGGCGGCCGCGGCGAGCAGGCCGACGTTGGCGGCGGTGCCGTGCCAGTAGGGTGCCTCGTTGTCGCCCTGCAGCTGGTTGAAGCGGTCGATGCAGTCGACCCAGCGTTCCAGAGCCGGGCGCAGGAACTCCAGGCGCGGGTTGTTGATGATCAGGCCTTGCATGCTGCGCTCTCCTTGTCATTGTGATCGAGGTCAGCCGATAAAATGGTGGCTATGTGATATCACTGCTTTGAGTGTGGCACAAGCTGGCGGATCGGCCATTGATCCAGGCCAGATCGGCCCTCGTTCGATTGACGCTCCCGATTCAACCCTCTAACCTTCGCGGCGTGTTTCAGGTGCCCTGCGAGCCGCGGTTCGGCAGGGTGAAACTGGGAAGCCGGTGGGCGCCAGCAGGCGCGAGCCCGGCGCTGCCCCCGCAACGGTAGATGAGTCGACGGTTACGCAAGGCCACTGGATTTCCAAGTCCGGGAAGGCGCGTGGCCAGGGCCTGCGCCCGCTCATGAGCCCGGAGACCGGCCTGTCACTGCCAAACGGCATCACGGAGGGTGATGCGCGGTGCGATGTGGCCGTTGCCATGCCCCCTGCGCGCTCCTCGTCTGCCTGCCTTTTATCTGTCGCCGCCGCCGCGACAGCCTGCGGAGACCCCTGATGAGCGAATCCATCGAACGCGACGAACGTCACCTGGCGCGCATGCAGCGCAAGAAGGCGATCATCGACGAGCGCATCGCCAATTCCCCCAACGAATGCGGCCTGCTGCTGGTGCTGACCGGCAATGGCAAGGGCAAGAGCAGCTCGGCCTTCGGCATGCTCGCCCGCGCCCTGGGCCACGGCATGCAATGCGGCGTGGTGCAGTTCATCAAGGGCCGCAACAGTACCGGCGAGGAGCTGTTCTTCCGTCGTTTCCCCGAGCAGGTGCGCTACCACGTGATGGGCGAGGGCTTTACCTGGGAAACCCAGGACCGCCAGCGTGACATTGCCGCCGCCGAGGCAGCCTGGGCGGTGTCGCGGCAGTTGCTGCAGGACTCGTCGATCCAGTTCGTCGTGCTCGATGAGCTGAATATCGCTCTCAAACATGGCTACCTGGACCTCGATCAGGTGCTTTCGGATATCCAGGCCCGTCCACCGATGCAGCATGTGATCGTCACCGGTCGCGCCGCCAAGCCGGAAATGATCGAACTGGCCGACACCGTCACCGAGATGGGCATGCTCAAGCACGCCTTCCAGGCCGGTATCCGCGCGCAGAAGGGCGTCGAACTGTGAGTGAGTCGCGCCAGTGTCCCGCCGTGCTGATCGCGGCCCCTGCCTCGGGCCAGGGCAAGACCACGGTCACCGCCGCCCTGGCTCGCCTGCACCGCAACCTCGGGCGCAAGGTGCGGGTGTTCAAGTGCGGGCCTGACTTTCTCGATCCGATGATCCTGGAGCGCGCCAGCGGCGCGCCGGTCTACCAGCTCGACCTGTGGATGATTGGCGCCGAGGAAAGTCGTCGCCTGTTGTGGGAAGCGGCGGGCGAGGCCGACCTGATCCTGATCGAAGGCGTGATGGGCCTGTTCGACGGTACCCCGTCAAGCGCCGACCTGGCACGCCACTTCGGCGTGCCGGTGCTGGCGGTGATCGACGGCACGGCCATGGCCCAGACCTTCGGCGCCCTGGCCCTGGGCCTGGCGCGCTACCAGCCCGACCTGCCGTTCGCCGGGGTGCTGGCCAACCGGGTCGGCAGCCTGCGCCATGCGCAACTGCTCGAAGGCAGCCTGACCGAAGGCCTGCGCTGGTACGGCGGGTTGTCCCGCGAGCGCGGCATCGAGCTGCCCAGCCGCCACCTCGGCCTGGTCCAGGCCAGCGAGTTGAACGATCTGGATGCTCGACTGGACGCTGCCGCCGAAGCGCTCGGTGCCAGCTGCGATGCCGCGTTGCCGCCACCGGTCAGTTTTGCCGGGCCTGAGCCGGTGAGCGTGACCTCGTCGCTGACCGGGGTGCGCATCGGCGTGGCCCGCGACGAAGCCTTTGCGTTCACCTACGGTGCCAACCTCGACCTGCTGCGCGGCCTCGGTGCGCAGCTGGAGTTCTTCTCGCCGGTGCATGATCGCGAGCTTCCCGTGGTGGACAGCCTCTACCTGCCCGGCGGCTACCCTGAGCTGCATCACCAGGCCCTGGCCGCCAACGCGCCGATGCTGGAGGCGATCCGCGCCCATCATGCCGCCGGCAAGCCGCTGCTGGCCGAGTGCGGTGGCATGCTCTACCTGCTCGACGCGTTGACCGATGTGGGCGGCGTGCGTGCGGCGCTGCTGGGTCTGCTGTCGGGCGAGGCGACCATGCAGAAGCGTCTGGCGGCCCTGGCCCTGCAGGCGGTCGAACTGCCTGAAGGCACCCTGCGTGGCCACACCTACCACCATTCGCTGACCAGCACCGAACTGACGCCGATCGCCCGTGGCCTGAGCCCCAACGGTGGACGGGGCAACGAGGCGGTCTATCGCCTGGGGCGCCTGACCGCCTCCTACGTGCACTTCTATTTCCCCTCCAACCCCGATGCGGCGGCGGCGCTGCTGCGACCATGAGCCGACACGCCTACAGTGAAGCCGAACGCCAGGCCATCTACCGGGCCATTGGCGAACGCCGCGACATGCGCCATTTCGCCGGGGGCGAGGTGGCCCCCGAGTTGCTCGGGCGCCTGCTCGCCGCCGCCCATCAGGCACCCAGCGTGGGCCTGATGCAGCCGTGGCGCTTCATCCGTATCAGCCAGCGTGCATTGCGCGAGCGGATCCAGGCGCTGGTGGAGCAGGAGCGGGTACGCACCGCCGAGGCCCTGGGCGAGCGCTCCGATGAATTCATGAAGCTCAAGGTCGAAGGCATCAACGACTGCGCCGAAGTGCTGGTGGCGGCGTTGATGGACAAGCGCGAGGCGCACGTCTTCGGTCGCCGCACCTTGCCCGAGATGGACCTGGCCTCGCTGGCCTGCGCCATCCAGAACCTGTGGCTGGCGGCGCGTGCCGAAGGGCTGGGCATGGGCTGGGTGTCGCTGTTCGACCCCCAGGCCCTGGCCGAGCTGCTGGGCATGCCCGCCGGCGCCAAGCCCATGGCGGTGCTGTGCCTGGGGCCGGTGACCGAGTTCTATCCGGCACCGATGTTGGTACTGGAAGACTGGGCCGAGCAACGACCGTTGAGCGAGATGCTGTACGAAAACCATTGGGGAGAGCGTCCATGAGCGTGGCCTTGCTGACCGTGGCGGGCGTGGCCCTGGATGCGCTGCTGGGCGAGCCGCGTCGACGTCATCCGCTGGTGGGTTTCGGCAACTTCGCCTCGCGCCTGGAACAACGTTTCAACGCCGGCGGGCGCGGCTGGCGCAGCCATGGCGTTACCGCGTGGTTCCTGGCCGTGGTGCCGCTGACTCTGCTGGCGCTGATCCTGTCGTGGCTGCCGTATATCGGCTGGCTGGTGGATGTGCTGGCGCTGTACTGCGCCTTGGGCCTGCGCAGCCTGGGCGAGCATGTGCTGCCGGTGGCCCAGGCGCTGCGCCAGGGCGACCTGGCCGAGGCGCGGCGGCGCGTCGGTTACCTGGTCAGCCGCGAGACCCGCGAGCTGGACGAGCCCGCCGTGGCCCGGGCGGCTACTGAGTCGGTGTTGGAGAACGGCAGCGACGCGGTGTTCGCCGCGCTGTTCTGGTTCGTCGTGGCCGGCGCGCCGGGGGTGGTGCTGTATCGCCTGAGCAATACCCTGGACGCGATGTGGGGCTATCGTAACGAGCGCTTCGAGCGCTTTGGCTGGTGCGCGGCGCGCATCGACGATGGCCTGAACTATATTCCCGCCAGGCTGGTGGCGCTGACCTATGCGCTGCTGGGCAAGACCCGCCTGGCCCTGGCCTGCTGGCGCAGCCAGGCGCCGCTGTGGGACAGCCCGAACGCCGGCCCGGTGATGGCGGCGGGGGCCGGTGCGCTGGGCGTGGAGCTGGGCGGCCCGGCGGTGTATCACGGCGAGTTGCACGAACGGCCGCGCCTGGGTGAAGGGCCAATGGCCGACGCCGATGCCATCGAGCGCGGCTGGAGCCTGGTGCAGCGCGGCGTGTGGCTGTGGGTGCTGTTGATCTGCGTGGGAGCCTATCTGAATGCTTGAACACGGTGGCCGCCTGCTGCGGGCGGTGAAACAGTACGCCATCCCTCGGGAGCAGTGGCTCGACCTGTCCAGCGGTATCGCGCCATGGCCTTACCCGATACCGCCGATTCCGCTGGAGGCCTGGGCCCGCCTGCCGGAGACCGAGGATGGCCTGGAGGCGGCGGCGCGGCAGTACTACGGCGCGCAGCCGTTGCTGGCGGTGGCCGGTTCCCAGGCGGCGATCCAGGCCTTGCCGTACTTGCGCCCGGTCGGGCGGGTCGGGGTCCTGTCGCCGTGCTATGCCGAGCATCCGCATGCCTGGGCACGGGCAGGGCACACGCTGGTCGAACTGGACGAGACCGAGGTCGAGGACGTGCTCGACAGCCTCGACGTGCTGGTGCTGGTCAACCCCAACAACCCTACTGGCCGCCGGGTGACCCGCGAACGCCTGCTGGCCTGGCATACGCGCCTGGCCGAGCGCGGTAGCTGGCTGCTGGTGGACGAAGCCTTCATGGACAACACGCCCGAACACAGTGTGGTCGATCAGGCCGGGCAACCGGGCTTGATCGTGTTGCGCTCGTTCGGCAAGTTCTTCGGCCTGGCCGGTGTGCGGCTGGGGTTTGTCGTCGCCCAGGTGGATGTGCTGCGACGCCTGGCCGAGGCACTCGGGCCCTGGACCGTCAGCGGCCCGACCCGTGTGCTGGGGCAGGCGTGTTTTGCCGACGACGCGGCGCACCAGGCACAAATTGCCCGTTGCGCCCAGGCCAGCCAGCGTATGGCCACCTTGCTTGATGGTGCAGGCCTGCCACCCAGCGGTGGCTGCGACCTGTTCCAGTACGTGCGTGATGAGCGTGCCGCGCACCTGCATGAATTTCTCGCCCGCCGTGGCATCCTGGTGCGCTTGTTCGAGCAGCCGCCCGCGCTGCGTTTCGGCCTGCCTGCCACGGCGGCGGACGAACAACGTCTGGCCCAGGCCCTGGCGGACTACCAGAAGGAATCGGCATGACCACCCTCATGGTGCAAGGCACCACCTCCGATGCCGGCAAGAGCACGCTGGTCACCGCCCTGTGCCGCTGGCTGCTGCGCCAGGGCGTTGCCGTGGTGCCGTTCAAGCCGCAGAACATGGCCCTCAACAGCGCCGTGACCGCCGACGGCGGCGAGATCGGCCGCGCCCAGGCGGTGCAGGCCCAGGCCTGCCGGCTGGCGCCGCACACCGACATGAACCCGGTGCTGCTCAAGCCCAACAGCGATACTGGTGCCCAGGTGATCGTCCATGGCCGCGCGGTGACCAGCATGAACGCCGTCGCCTACCACGACTACAAGGCCATCGCCATGCAGGCGGTGCTGGCGTCCCACGAGCGCCTGAGCGCAGCCTATCCGGTAGTGATGGTCGAAGGTGCCGGCTCCCCGGCGGAGATCAACCTGCGGGCCGGCGACATCGCCAACATGGGCTTCGCCGAGGCGGTCGACTGCCCGGTGATCCTGGTGGCCGATATCAACCGGGGCGGCGTGTTCGCCCACCTGGTCGGCACCCTGGAGCTGCTGTCGGCAAGCGAACAGGCGCGGGTCAAGGGCTTTGTCATCAACCGTTTCCGTGGCGACATCGCCTTGCTGCAACCGGGCCTGGACTGGCTGGAGCAGCGCACCGGCAAGCCAGTGCTGGGGGTGCTGCCCTATGTCACCGACCTGCACCTGGAGGCCGAGGACGGTATCGATACCCGCCAGGGGACGAAGGGCGAGCGCGTGCTCAAGGTGATCGTCCCGGTGCTGCCGCGGATCAGCAACCACACCGACTTCGACCCGCTGCGCCTGCATCCGCAGGTGGACCTGCAGTTCATCGGCCCGGGCCAGCCGATCCCGCCCGCCGACCTGATCATCCTGCCAGGCTCCAAGAGCGTGCGCGGCGACCTGGCGCAACTGCGCGAGCGTGGCTGGGACACCGCCATCGCCCGGCACCTGCGCTACGGCGGCAAGCTCATCGGCATTTGCGGCGGCCTGCAGATGCTCGGCGAGCAGGTGCATGACCCACTGGGCCTGGAAGGGCCCGCCGGCTCCAGCGCGGGCCTCGGCCTGCTGGCCTACAGCACCGTGCTGGAGGCCGAGAAGCAACTGCGCAATGTCACGGGCACGCTCGACCTCGAACAGAGCCCGGTGTCGGGTTACGAGATACATGCCGGTGTCACCCAGGGACCGGCGCTGGAGCGTCCGGCGGTGCAACTGGCCGATGGCCGCGCCGACGGTGCCATCAGCGCCGACGGACAGATCCTCGCCACCTACCTGCATGGCCTGTTCGAGGGCAGCCAGTCGTGCGCCGCGCTGCTGCGCTGGGCAGGTTTGGCCGATGTGCAGACCATCGACTACGAGGCCCTGCGCGAACGCGATATCGAGCGTCTGGCCGATCTGGTCGAGCTGCATCTGGATACCGCGCACCTGCGCCAACTGTGTGGAGTCGCCTGACATGCGCAACCTGATCCTCGGTGGCGCCCGTTCGGGCAAGAGCCGCCTGGCCGAGCAACTGGCCGAGGCCAGTGGCCTGCCGGTGACCTACATCGCCACCAGCCGGCCGCTGGATGGCGAGATGAATGAACGCGTGCGCCTGCACCGCGAGCGCCGTCCGGCCCATTGGGGTCTGGTGGAGGAGCCCGTGGCGCTGGCTGATGTGCTGCGTGCCGAAGCCGCCGAAGGACGCTGTCTGCTGGTGGACTGCCTGACCCTGTGGCTGACCAACCTGCTGATGCTCGAGGATGACCTGCGCTTGGCGCAGGAGCGCGACGCACTGCTCGAGTGCCTGGCGCAGTTGCCGGGCACCGTCATCCTGGTCAGCAACGAAACCGGCCTGGGCGTGGTGCCCATGGGTGAACTGACCCGTCGCTACGTCGACCTGGCGGGCACGCTGCACCAGGCTGTGGCCGAACGCTGCCAGCGCGTGGTGTTGACCGTGGCCGGCCTCCCTCTCATGCTCAAAGGACCTGCCCTATGACCCAGATGTGGTGGCGTGATGCCTGCCAACCCCTCGACACCGCCGCCATGGACCAGGCCCGCGCCCGTCAGCAGCAACTGACCAAGCCGGCCGGCTCCCTCGGCCAGCTCGAAGACCTTGCAATCCGCCTGGCCGGCCTGCAAGGGCGCGAGCGTCCCAGCCTGGAACGCATCGCCATCACGGTCTTTGCCGGTGACCATGGCGTGGTGGAGGAGGGCATCTCCGCCTATCCACAGGCGGTGACCGGGCAGATGCTGCGCAACTTCGTCGGCGGTGGCGCGGCGATCAGCGTGCTGGCGCGCCAACTGGATGCTCAACTGGAGGTGGTCGACCTCGGTACCATCGACCCGACCCTGCAACTGCCCGGTGTCCATCACCTGAACCTCGGGCCCGGCACCGCCAACTTCGCCCGTCAGCCGGCGATGACCGACGCGCAACTGGCTGCGGCGTTGCAGGCCGGTCGCGACAGCGCCTTGCGCGCACTCGATAACGGCGCCCAGCTGTTTATCGGCGGCGAAATGGGCATCGGCAACACCACCGCAGCGGCGGCGCTGGCCAGTACGTTGCTGGGCTGCCCGGCGCGTGAACTGAGCGGCCCAGGCACCGGCCTGGACAGCGCCGGCGTGCGGCACAAGGCCGAGGTGATTGAGCGTGCCCTGGTGCTGCACGGCCTGCGTGCCGACCAGCCGCTGCAGGCGCTGGCCTGTGTCGGCGGCTTCGAGATCGCCGCCCTGGCCGGTGCCTACCTGGCGTGCGCCCAGCATGGCGTGGCAGTGCTGGTCGATGGCTTCATCTGCAGTGTCGCCGCCTTGGTGGCGGTACGCCTCAATCCACAGTGCCTGCCGTGGTTGCTGTTCGCCCACCAGGGCGCCGAGCCGGGGCACAAGGCCCTGCTCGCGGCCCTGGAGGCACAGCCGCTGCTGGCCCTGGGCCTGCGCCTGGGCGAGGGCAGCGGCGCGGCGCTGGCGGTGCCGCTGATCCGCCTGGCCTGCGCCCTGCACGGACAGATGGCGACCTTCGCCGAGGCGGCGGTGGCGGATCGCCCGGCATGATCCTCGAACTGCTGCGCCATGGCGAGACGGAACTGGGTGGCGGCTTGCGCGGCAGCCTCGACGACGCCCTGACCGAGACTGGCTGGGCGCAGATGCGCCAGGCTGTCGCCGAGGCCGGCCCTTGGGATGTGCTGGTCAGTTCGCCGTTGCAGCGCTGTGCGGCGTTCGCCGATGAGCTGGGTGCGCGCCTGAACTTGCCGGTGCTGCGCGAGGCCGGTGTGCGCGAGCTGCACTTCGGCAAGTGGGAAGGGCAAAGCGCCGCGCAGATCATGCAGGTTGACGCCGATGCCCTGGGGCAGTTCTGGAATGAGCCGTATGCGTTCACCCCGCCGGGCGGCGAGCCGGTGCTGGCCTTTGCCGAACGGGTGCTGGCGGCGGTCGAGGGCATGCGCCGTGCGTACGCAGGCAAGCGCGTGCTGATGGTCACCCATGGCGGGGTGATGCGTCTTCTCCTGGCGCGGGCACGTGGCTTGCCGCGTGAGCAATTGCTTCAGGTCGAGGTCGGGCATGGCATGCTGGCTCGCCTGATGCTGGAGAACGACGGCCAGATGCGCGAGGTGGGTTGAGATGCTGCCGTTCTGGATCGCCCTGCAGTTCCTCAGTAGCTTGCCGGTACGCTTGCCGGGCATGCCGGAGCCTCGCGAGATGGGGCGTTCGCTGCTGTGCTATCCGCTGGTGGGGCTGCTGTTCGGCCTGTTGTTGTGGCTGGCCAGCCATCTGCTGCAAGGCACCGCGGCGCCCTTGCACGCGGCCTTGCTGCTGGCGCTGTGGGTGCTGCTCAGCGGCGGGCTGCACCTGGACGGCCTGGCTGACAGCGCCGACGCATGGCTGGGGGGCTTCGGTGATCGCGAGCGCACTTTGCAGATCATGAAGGACCCGCGCAGCGGGCCGATTGCCGTGGTCACGCTGGTGCTGGTGCTGCTGCTGAAGTTCTGTGCCCTCTGGGTGCTGGTCGAGCGGGGCGCTGGCGGCCTGCTGGTACTGGCGCCGGTGGTGGGAAGGGCGGCGATGCTTGGGCTGTTTCTCGGCACGCCTTACGTGCGTGCGGGTGGGTTGGGTGCGGCCCTGGCCGAACACCTGCCCCGGCGCGGCGCGATCTGGGTATTGTTGGTTTCTGCGCTGGCCGGACTGGCGCTGGGAGGCTGGGCGGTGCTGTGGCCACTGCTGGCGGCGTTGGTGGTATTCGTGTGGCTGCGTAAGCTGATGTGCCGTCGCTTGGGTGGAACCACAGGGGACACGGCCGGGGCGCTGTTGGAACTGCTGGAATTGACGGTGGTAATTACCCTGGCACTACGCGCATAGCTTCAGGCCGACACGTTCCCCTGTGTAGGAGCGGCCTTGTGCCGCGAAAGGGCCGCCTAGCGACCCCAGGATTTCAGCGTTAATGCAATGATCGCCGGGGCCGCTTTGCGGCCCTTTCGCGGCACAAGGCCGCTCCTACAGAAAGCGGACGTGTCCTGCATGGATCTCGGAAACCATCCCCACGTAATGCGGCTATCCTCGTTCGCCCCTCCAAATATCAGGAGCCCCCGCCATGCACCCCTGGATACTCGCCAGCCTGCTGGCCCTTGCCGCCATACCCGCCACCGCCGCCGACCTGATCGATTTCTGGAACACCCCCCGCCACGGCGGCAACAGCTTCAACCGCCTGCCCCCGGACCAGGCCTACTTCGATGCGCTGAAAGGCTACGGCGCCAGCTGGGTACGCCTCTCCTACGATAAATGGCACCCGGCCGAACGCGACTTCCTGCTGGGCAACGCCGACGATTACCAGGGCCTGGCCGACGCCGACCTGAAGCAGCTCATCGCGGTGCTGGACCGCGCCCACGCCGCCGGCCTCAAGGTGGTCATCACGCCGCTGTCGCTCCCCGGCATGCGCTGGGCGCAGAACAACCAGAACCGCTTCGACGACAGGCTTTGGCAGGACAAGCGTTACTGGACCCAGTCCGCCCGTTTCTGGCGAGACGTTGCCCAGGCCCTCAAGGACCACCCGGCTGTTGCCGCGTACAACCTCATCAACGAGCCCGCTCCAGAGAAACAGGGAAACCTGGCCGAGCACGCCGACCTCGATCGGATGAAGCAGTGGTACGCCCGCGAGCAGGGCGGGGCGCGTGACCTGCCGGCGCTCTATCGGCAGTTGCTGGCGGCGATCCGCAAGGTCGACGGCAAGACGCCGGTCATGGTCGATGCCGGCTGGTACGCCGCCGCCGATGCCTTCGGCTACTGGCCCAAGGCGTTGGCGGATGAGCGTGTGCTGTACAGCGTGCACATGTACGAACCCTATGCCGCCACCAGTGCGCCTAATCTTGCTCGCGAGCAACCTTTCGCCTATCCGGGGCCTGTGCCGTTTGCCGGGCAGACCCGGCAGTGGGATGCCGAGCAGGTCGCCCGCTATCTGCAACAGCCGGTGGATTGGGCCGATTCGATCAAGTTGCCGCGTTCGCGCCTTGTGGTGGGGGAGTTTGGCTGCATGCGTCGGTTGCCCGGGTGCCGACAATACCTGGAGGATGTGCTCGCGGTGCTGGATCGCCAGCAATTGCATTGGGCCTTCTACAGCTTCCGCGAGGACAGTTGGGATGGCATGGACTACGAACTGGGATCGGCCAAGGTGCCGTGGCGTTATTGGCAAGCCATCGAAAACGCCGCGCCGGACCCTTTGCCGCGCAAGGCCACGGCCGAGTTCGAGCCGATCCGCCAGCGCCTGCTACCTAAACCGATACCGTGAAATTTCTTGCAACATCCATAATGCGGGTATATACACGTAACCATGCTGACCAGTGAATGCATCTGCACCCATCTGCGTCGCGCCGCCCGTGGGGTGAGCCGGCATTACGACGAGGCGCTTGCCGGCTTCGGCATCAATGTCGCCCAGTTTTCCCTGCTGCGCCATGTGCAGCGCCTCGATCGCCCCAGCATCACCTGCCTGGCCGAGGCCATGGGCCTGGAGCGTAGCACCCTGGGCCGCAACCTCAAGGTGCTCGAGGCCGATGGCCTGGTGCGTCTTGCCGACGGCGACGACCAGCGTAACCGCGTGGTGCTGCTGAGCGAAGCGGGCAGGGCGCGCCTGGACGCCGCCTACCCGGCCTGGCAGCAGGCTCAGAGGCAGTTGGTGGAGCGACTGGGTGAAAGCCAGCGTGACGAGTTGGTGCGCTTGCTGGAGCAGCTTGCCTGAACGACCACGATAGAAAGCGGGTATATACCCGTATCAACCTTGCGATGGGCTGGAGACAACGACAATGACTTCCCTTTGGCGGAGCAGCGGTTGGGTACTTGTGGGGGCGGCGCTGATCCTGGCGTTGTCGCTGGGGGTGCGACATGGTTTCGGCCTGTTCCTGGCGCCGATGAGTGCCGAATTCGGCTGGGGTCGTGAGGTGTTCGCCTTCGCCATCGCCCTGCAGAACCTGATCTGGGGCCTGGCCCAGCCGTTCACCGGCGCCCTGGCCGACCGTCTGGGCGCGGCCAAGGTGGTGGTGATCGGCGGCATCCTCTACACCGCCGGACTGGTGATGATGGGCATGGCCGACTCGGCCTGGTCGCTGTCGCTGAGTGCCGGCCTGCTGATCGGCATCGGCCTGTCCGGCACTTCGTTCTCGGTGATCCTTGGCGTGGTCGGGCGCGCCGTGCCGCCGGAGAAACGCAGCATGGCCATGGGCATCGCCAGCGCCGCCGGCTCCTTCGGCCAGTTCGCCATGCTCCCCGGCACCCTCGGCCTGATCCAGTGGCTGGGCTGGTCGGCGGCCTTGCTGGTGCTGGGCCTGATGGTGGCGCTGATCGTGCCGTTCGTAGGTATGCTGCGTGATCGACCGCTGCCCAGCCATGGCGCCGAGCAGAGCCTCGGCCAGGCGCTGCGCGAGGCCTGTTCGCACTCCGGCTTCTGGCTGTTGGCGCTGGGCTTTTTCGTCTGCGGCTTCCAGGTGGTGTTCATCGGCGTGCACCTGCCGGCCTACCTGGTCGACCAGCACCTGCCGGCGATCACCGGCACCACCGTGCTGGCGCTGGTCGGCCTGTTCAATATCGTCGGCACCTATACCGCCGGCTGGCTCGGCGGGCGCATGTCCAAGCCGCGCCTGCTGACCGGCCTGTACCTGCTGCGCGCCGTGGTCATCGTGCTGTTCCTCTGGGCGCCGGTGACCCAGTTCAGCGCCTACCTGTTCGGCATTGCCATGGGCCTGCTGTGGCTGTCCACGGTGCCGCTGACCAATGGCACCGTGGCCACGCTGTTTGGCGTGCGCAACCTGTCGATGCTCGGCGGCATTGTGTTCCTGTTCCACCAGTTGGGCGCGTTCCTGGGTGGCTGGCTGGGCGGGGTGGTCTATGACCAGACCGGCAGCTACGACCTGGTATGGCAGATCTCGATCCTGCTCAGCCTGCTGGCCGCGGCCCTCAACTGGCCAGTGCGTGAACGCCCGGTCGCCCGTCTGCAGGCCCAGGCCGCATGAACCGCCTGCTCGGGCGTGGCCTGATGCTGGTCGCCGCCGTGCTGGTGCTGGCGTTGGTGTGGTGGGGCTGGCACAAGGGCGGGCTGGCGTTGATGCAGTTGGGCATGAGCCTGTGTTAAGCGCTACCCTGCACATTCAAGGAATCATGTGCAGGAGACCGCTATCATGCATGCCCGCTGGCTGACCCTCCCCCTGCTGGCCCTGGCCGCCGCCACTTCGAGCTGGGCAGCCGACTGCCCGGCACTGCTCCAGGGCAGCCTGCCGGAGCTGCGTGGCAAGGAGCAGATCGACCTGTGCCAGCGCTTCGCCGGCAAGCCGCTGGTGGTGATCAACACCGCCAGCTACTGCGGCTTCGCCCCGCAGTTCGAAGGACTCGAGGCGACCTACAAGGACTACCACGAACAGGGCCTGGAAATGCTCGGCGTGCCGTCCAACGACTTCAAGCAGGAAGACGCCGACAGCGACAAGACCGCCAAGGTCTGTTACGCCAACTACGGCGTGACCTTCACCATGACCAAGGCCCAGCCGGTGCGCGGCAAGGACGCGATCCCGCTGTTCGTCGAGCTGGCCCGGCAGAGCAGCGCGCCGAAGTGGAATTTCTACAAGTACGTGGTGGATCGCAAGGGCAAGGTGATCGGCAACTTCTCCAGCCTGACCAAGCCGGATGATCCGGCGTTCAGGGCGGCGATCGACAAGGCGATTGCTTCGCAGCCTTGAGGGGGTACCTGGCATTTTTGCCAGTTATTCGCTGGTCGAGCAGATGTTAGGTTGTCGGCATCTACCGCTCGGTTGGGTCTGACATGTCTACTACCTATCTTGCAATGTGTGACTGGCAGCAATCGGTGCTTGGTGATGGCCAGGTGGGCAGGCGCTATACACCCTATGGCGCGTTGCCGCAGGTTGCCGGCCCCCGATTGGCCTACTGTGGGATGCCCTGTGAGGTGCTGACGGGTAACTATTCTCCGGGGAATGGGCACCGGACCTACGATCCTGAGTTGAAACGTTTCCACTCTCCTGATCGGCTGAGTCCGTTTGGAGATGGCGGCATCAATGCGTATGCATATTGCAGTGGGGATCCGATCAATCGTGAGGATCGTAATGGGCGATACAACAATAGTCTCTTCCACGGCAAACTCTCGCAGACCGTAGGTGGAATGATGACTCCCTGGTTGGGCGTGGACGCTGCGGCGCTCGGCCAGATGTACAGAACATGGCGTGTAGATGGTGCGGATGGACGACCTGTTCCAACGTTCAAGCAAGTCCTTTTGCAGTCCGCAGCAACTGTATCGCGAGGCGTGGCCACAGGCTTCTCAGCGGTTGGTTTGTTCGAGTTGACGCCTCAGTCTGCTAAACCTAGAAGTGAGTTCAATAAGAGAGATAAGGCTCAGCAAGGTATTTTTGACCGGGGGCTCACCTGGGCTAATGCACTGGCATTGGGGATGGATATCGCGGCATTTAAGGCGAACAAGGATTATTACCCCGGGTTTGGCAGTCAAAAAGTGGAGAATGAAGGAGGGCCTCAGGTTCCTTTAGTCAAGGTGCGACCGGTTCGTGACGGCGAAGGTCTCGGGCAGCCTGGCAATGCAGCTGTTTGATTAAGGTGCTTGGTTGTTTTCGGCGGGAATCTATCATCACTGCCACCAGTGCATCACGATTGGCCGCAGTACTCACGATACACATCAGCAACGCCTGGGCGAGCAGTGGCGGGTGCAGGCATGAAAAAACCGCCACGAGGGCGGTTTTTTCATGCTGCGGGTGCCACTCAGAAGCGGTAGGTCAGCGAAGCACCAACGCCGTGGGCGCTGTTTTCGTACTTGGCCTGGTAGCTGCCCTTGAGGCCAGCTTCCGTCGCGCTGTGCGGCTGGTTGTTGACCTTGGTGTCTTCTTCCCACAGGTAGGAGTAGGCCACGTCGATGGTCATGTCGTCGGTCGGGCTCCAGCCGGCACCGATGCTGAAAATCTTGCGATCACCAGTAGGGATGCGCGGGGAGCGGTTGGTGTTGTTGGTCGGCGACTGGTCAACCGAGAAACCGGTGCGCAGGACCCACTCCTTGTTCACCTTGTAGGAGGCGCCGATGGCGTGAGCCCAGGTGTCGTGCCAGTTCTGTTCCTCGTTGATGGTCTTGAACTGCCCGGCAGGGCCTGCCGGCACTTCGTTGTTGACCGTGATGTTTTCCAGGCGGCTCCAGCGGGTCCAGGTGCTGCCTGCGTACAGGGTCCACTGGTCGTCCAGTTCGTGGGTGACCGAGAAGTCCACCGACTCGGGGGTCTTGATCTTCAGGGTGGCATCGAACTTGTTGCCGTCCAGGCCGAGCAGCGGGTAGCTGACCTTGGTCTTGCCTTCGAGCTTGTAGTCGACCATCGAGTGGTAGGTCAGGCCGACGCGGGTGCGGTCGGTGGCCTGCACCAGGACACCGATGTTGTAGCCGACGGCGGTGTCGTCGCCCTTGATCTTCACCTCGCCATCAGCCGGACGCAGCGGCGAGATACTGGCCAGGTTCGAACCCAGCTCGCCCTTGATGCGGTTGATGGTCGGGCCGAAGCCGATCGAGACCTTGTCGTTGAACGCATAGCTCACGGTCGGCTGGAAGGTCACGACCTCGACATGGCTCTTCTTGCCCCAGTAGCGCGCGGCATCGTCGCTACCGTAGTCGGTGACCAGGCCGAACGGCACGTAGACGCCGAAACCGACGCTCCAGTGGTCATCGATGGACTTGACGTAGTAACCCATCGGCACGCCGACCACGGGCACCATGTCACCGTCCATTTCCCCCCCTTTGTTACTGCCGCGTCCGGAAATATCGGACTTGGCGATGACCGCGGCACCACCGACGGTCATCTGGTCGCGCTTCAGGCGGGCCATGCCCGCCGGGTTGCCATACACGGTGCTGGCATCTTCGGCAGAAGAAGAACGACCCGCGAAACCTGTCCCCATGCCGCTGACGCTCTGTTCGTTCAGGGCAAAGCCGCTGGCGAGCAATTGGCTGGAAGCGAGGGCAACGGCAATGCCGAGAGAGGTTTTGAGCATAACTTTTTTCATTATTAGAAAACTCCTTGGGATCTCCGGGGCGAAAAGCTACCAACAAATGCCGCGCTGCGCCATAGGCTGAAACACAGGAGATAGAGCGGTTTTGTAGGACAATCCGACCAAAATTCCGTTTATTCCGGTTGTAGGACGTGTTGGCTCAGGAGGCTGGGGTGAGCATTGGCTCGATACAGTGTTGCCAGGCCTGAGTGAAATCCCGCAGGCGCCCCTGGGGCTGGAAGGTCTGCCGCCAGATCCGCGCCAGGCCCAGCAGATCGTCGGCCGCCGGCAACGGCATGGCCTGCTCTTCGATGAGCATCCAGGCGATGGCAGTGGCGTAGCGCAGGTTGACGGTCAGCTCGAGGTGCGGGCCGCCCAGGAAGGCGTGCTGGCTGGCCAGGCCACGTACCAGGCTGGCCAGTTCGGGGTCGCGGGCCAGGTATTCGTCCCACAGGCAGCGGTGACGATTCCCACCGATCCTGTAGAGCCCATGGCCGCGTCGGTCATGCAGGGCGGCCCCCAGCGCAGACTGGCTTGCGGCAACGCCCAGTAACAAAGCTTCTGCGCTGTCGCAGTGACGACCCAGGTAGACCAGGGTCGGCCGGATCACATATCGACTCAACTCGTTCGCAGCGATGCCCATGATGCCCTCTGCTGGATGCCCTCTGCTGGAAAGGGCCGACGGGCGCTGGAGCTTGGCAGCTGGTGAGTGGTCAGGCCCGCCGGAAGCGGCAGGAGCCGCTCGAGTTGAAGTGTAGTGTGATAACTGTGGTGTAAAGGGCTGTTTTTAAATCGATTGCAGCCCGAAGGCGCGGGGCATATGCCCGCTGGCGATTAGGCCAATTGCCTTCAGGCTGGGTTTTGCATGGCGTATTCATGGCGTGAATCACCCGCCATTCGTTCATGCGGTCAGCGACTGGCGGGTGCGCTCGATCACTGCCTGCAGCGGTTCGGCCCGGTTGTATTGTTCCGGGTAGAGCCGCTCGCTGTGGCAGGCGATGCCATGCTCGTCGACCAGGGTGAAGCTGAAGCTGCCCTTGCGTGGGGCAACGATAAGGCACTTCAGTGGGGCGAAGGCCTGGGAAAGGGTGCCAAAGGCAGCCTGGATCTGTTGATGGTTACTCATATTGTTGGATGTTCCTGCGTAAGACACGGTGTTTGATCCGTGCACAATAGAAACGTTCCAGTGACGTCTTTATTAAGGAGACGCAGAACCTGACTGGAACAGGGCAGCCAGAGGGGCGCATGCAATAGGTGGGCGCTGGGCTGACTGGTAGGTACGACAGAAGGCAGGCAGCACACCGACACCAGGGTTCTGGGCGTCGGGGAAGATCCTGATCAATCTGAAACGTGATTCGTGCTGGGCAAGGTCTGCCGAGTGAATCATCGAATGGGCCGGTCCCGATGGGGCAGTGCCTGCTCGTTGTCGAGCGGTGGGCTGCGGGGACTGAGTGGCCAGAATGACTTCAGCTGGGTACTAACAGGGCGCAACCCTACACGAACATTTCGGGGTTGGCAAGCTTTTGGCATTCTGGCGGGAAGCCGATCATTATGTCGTCAATCGCGCCTGCTGTGAAGAGGGGGAAATGCCCCGGCAATCGCCCGGCTGTACCGTTTTCGTGCACCGTGCTGCCGTTTGTTGGTGCACTTGTACACACTCGGCTGAACAGTTGTAACCCTCCTGCAACATCCTGTGGACGGCTCGCCAATGACTTGACTGGGGGCTTAAGTCAATGAAAAAAAACACTAATTTTTGCTGGTGAAAAAATCGACAGTTTGAGCGAAAGCCCCATTTCACAGGGGTTTGCGGGCTGCCTCAAGGGGTTGTCCACCGAGTTATCCACAGGTTCTGTGGATTGTCCCGGGCGCTTGCTCTAGGACGGGCGTGCCAGCTGTTTCATCGATTGTCCGACAATCGGTGGATTGAGGTGGCATGGGCATTTTCCCTGGGAAAACGTCAAGAAAAAATCATGGAAAAAAATGTCGATCAGCCGAAGGTCGCCCGGGCCAGACCACGAAAAATGGAGTAGAGTGGCGCGCCTCTCGAGTCACCCTTGCTGTTGGTCATGAAGCTTCGCGGTAAACACCTCGCCAGTCCTGATGCCTCGCCATCGCTGCCTTCCCCCAAGCGCTTTTCCCTGAAAGTGGCCCTGTGGCTGCTCGACAGCCCACGCCTGGGCGACAAGCCCAGCGTCAAGCACCTGGCCGGGCGCATGCTCAAGCAGCCGGCGCGCCAGGGCGTGGTGGTGGCCCAGAGTCGCCTGGGGCAGATGCTCTGCCGCGATTGCGGCAATGCCCGCGACCGGCGCATCGGCCATGAATTGCTGCGCCAGGCGGCCCGTGCCGGTGATCGGCGAGCCCAGTTGGAATATGGCCGGTTGTGCCAGTCCCAGGAGCCGGAGCAGGCCCGCTACTGGTTGGAGCTGGCGGCGGGGCAGGGCTCGCAGGAGGCGCGGCGGTTGTTGCGCCAGTGGTTCGGTGGTTAGGGGTATCGATCCTCGCGTCCCCCTGTAGGAGCGGCCTTGTGCCGCGAAAGGGCCGCACAGCGGCCCCGGCGATCTTTGCGTCAACACCGAATCCCCGGGGCCGTTGCACGGCCCTTTCGCGGCACAAGGCCGCTCCTACAGGGGGCACTGACCAGGCAGCCCTGCCACCAGGCTGATAAGCTGCGCAGCATTCGTCAATGTTCGATCGGGGTAAGCATGACAGTGGATCTGACCAGCATTCTGCTGGGCTTGGTGGCGGGCGCCGTGCCCTGCCTGGGCTGGGTCATGCAGGTGCAGCGCGGCCAGGGCGCGCGCAAGGCCGAGCAGGCTTTGCTCGAGGAGCGCCTGAATGCCGCCCAGTTGACCCAGGCCGGCCTGCAGGCGCAGTTGGAGGCCAGCCGCGACGAGGTCAGCGACCTCAGCGAGGCCAACACCGTCAAGCAGACCCAACTGGCCGCCCAGGGCCGTGAACTGGAACTGCTGCAGATCGACCGCGACAACGCCCGTGACGCCGCCCATGCCTGGCACCTCGAGCGCGCCAACCGCGAGGCCGAGCTGCGTCGCCTCGAGGCCCAAACCGCACGCCTGGAGGCCGAGCTGCGTGAACAGCAGGAGAGCCACCAGCAACGCCTCGAGGACCTGCAGGAGGCCCGCGACACCCTGCGCGCGCAGTTCGCCGACCTGGCCACCAAGATCTTCGACGAGCGCGAACAACGCTTCGCCCAGACCAGCCAGCAGCACCTGGGGCAATTGCTCGATCCGCTCAAGGAGCGTATCCAGGCGTTCGAGAAGCGCGTCGAGGAAAGCTACCAGCAGGAGGCCCGCGAACGCTTCTCCCTGGGCAAGGAGCTCGAGCGCCTGCAGCAGCTCAACCTGCGCCTGTCCGACGAGGCCACCAACCTCACCCAGGCGCTCAAGGGCCAGAAGACCCAGGGCAACTGGGGCGAGCTGATCCTGGAGCGGGTGCTGGAGCACGCGGGCCTGGAGAAGGGCCGCGAGTACCAGACCCAGGTCAGCCTGCGCAGCGCCGACGGCGAGCGCTTCCAGCCCGATGTACTGATCATGCTGCCGGGCGACAAGCAGGTGGTGGTGGACGCCAAGGTCAGCCTGACGGCCTACCAGCAGTTCGTCGGCAACAACGACGAAGCCGCGCTCAAGCAGCATGTGCAGTCGTTGCGCAACCACGTCAAGGGCTTGTCGAGCAAGGACTACAACCGCCTCGAGGGCTTGCACAGCCTCGATTTCGTGCTGCTGTTCGTGCCCATCGAGGCGGCCTTCTCGGCGGCGCTGCAGGCCGAGCCCAACCTGTTCCAGGAGGCCTTCGACCGGCAGATCGTGATCGTCAGCCCGACCACCCTGCTCGCCACCCTGCGGGTGATCGACAGCCTGTGGAAGCAGGAACGCCAGGGGCAGAACGCCCGGGAGATCGCCGAACGCGCCGGCTGGCTGTACGACAAGTTCGTGCTGTTCATCCAGGACCTGGACGAGCTCGGCGCGCGCCTGGCCCAGGTGGACAAGGCCTACGCCGCGGCGCGCAATAAGTTGTGCGAGGGGCGCGGCAACCTGGTCAGCCGCAGCGAGCAGCTCAAGCTGCTCGGTGCCCGGGCCAGCAAGAGCCTGCCCGCCGAGCTGATCGAGCGCGCCCTGGCCGACGAAGCGCTTACTGAACCAGGCTCAGATGCCGATTGAGCAGGGCGCGCAGGGCCGCCGGCTTGACCGGCTTGGCCAGGTAGTCAAGGCCCGCGGCATGCACCAGGGCGATGGTCTCGTTGCGTCCGTCAGCGCTGATCACCACCCCGGGCACCGGCTCGCCCAGGCGCGTCCGTAGCCAGCCCATCAGCCCGGTGCCGGTCTCGCCGTCATCCAGGTGGTAGTCCACCAGCGCCAGGTGCGGGCGCAGGCCCTTGCCGAGCAGGGCCTCGCATTCGGCCTGGTTACGCGCCGTCCACACCTGGCAACCCCAACGGCTGAGCAGGCTGTTCATGCCGATCAGGATGCTGTCCTCGTTGTCCACGCACAGCACCTGCAGCCCGGCCAGCGGCTGCCCGGCCTGCTCCACGGGGGCGGGCGTCGCGGGCGCGGGGCTGTGGGCGATGGGCACGCTGACGCGGAACACGCTGCCCTTGCCCGGCCAGGAGCGCACCTCCAGCGAATGCCCGAGCACCCGGCACAGGCCGTCGGCGATCGCCAGGCCCAGGCCCAGGCCTTTCTCGGCGCGGGTCTGGTGGCTGTCCAGGCGCTTGAACTCCTGGAAGATCACCTGCAGCTTGTCGTCGGCGATGCCCGGGCCGCGGTCCCACACCTCCAGCCACAGGCGTTCGCCCTGGCGCCGTGCGCCCAGCAGCAGCGGGCTCTTGCCGTAGCGCAGGGCGTTGGTGAGGAAGTTCTGCAGCACCCGGCGCAGCAGCTTGATGTCGCTGTCCACCCGCAGGCGGCTGCCGCGCAGGCGGAACTCCAGGCCTTTTTCGGCGGCCAGCACCTTGAACTCGGCGCCGAGGGTATCGAACAGCTCGTTGAGGGCGAAGGGTTTGATGTCGGGGGTGACCTTGCCGTTCTCCAGGCGCGAGATGTCGAGCAGGTCGCTGATCAGCTCCTCGGCCGAGCGCAGCGAGCTGTCCATGTGCTGCACCAGCTGCCGGGCCTCGTCGTTCATGGCCTCGGCCTGTTGCGACAAGGCGGCGGAGAACAGCCGGGCGGCGTTGAGCGGTTGCATCAGGTCGTGGCTGACGGCGGCGAGGAAGCGGGTCTTGGACTGGCTGACCGCCTCGGCGCGGCTCTTGGCCTCGGTCAGCGCCTGGTTGAGCTGCGACAGTTCGTGGGTACGTTCGGCGACGCGTTGTTCCAGGCCTTCGTTGGAATCGCGCAGGGCTTGCTCGGCCTCGCGGAACGGGGTGATGTCGGTGAAGCTCATGACGAAGCCGCCGCCGGGCATCGGGTTGCCGATCAGCTCGATCACCCGGCCATTGGGGAACAGCCGTTCGGAGGAGTGGGCCCGGCCCTGGCGCATCCAGTGCAGGCGCCGCGCCACATGCACCTGGGCCTCGCCCGGGCCGCACAGGCCGCGCTCGGCGTTGTAGCGGATGATGTCGGCAATCGGCCGGCCGACGCTGATCAGCCCGTCGGGGTAGTTGAACAGCTCCAGGTAACGCCGGTTCCAGGCCACCAGGCGCAGGTTCTGGTCGACCACGCTGATGCCCTGGTTGATGTTCTCGATGGCGCCCTGCAGCAGCGCGCGGTTGAACTGCAGCACCTCGCTGGCTTCGTCGGCGATGCGCACCACGTCCTCGAGCTGCATGTCGCGGCCTTCGATGGCAGCCTTGACCACGGCGCGGGTCGAGGAGGTGCCGAGCACGCCGGCCAGCAGCCGCTCGGTGTGCTCGATCCAGTCGCCGTCGGCGTTCTGGTTGGGGTTGAAACCCTTGCCCTGGCGGTAGGCGAAGCGGATGAAGCTTTGCCGGGCGCGCTCCTCGCCGACGAAGCGCGCGGCAAGCTTGAGCAGGTCGTCGATCTGCACCGCCAGCAGGGGTTTGCTGGAAGGTCGGGCGCTGGTCTGCTGGCCAATGAAGCGCCCGGCCTGCCAGTGCTCGGAAACCCGTGTACGGGAGAGGATCGAGACCCAGGCGAACAGGGTGAAGTTGCCCGCCAGCGACAGCACCACGCCCTGGGTGAGCGGGGTGATCGGCAGGTTGAGCGGGTTGCCGTGCAACCAGGCCAGCCCCGGGAACAACTGCAGCGACCAGCCCAGGCTGTGGGCGGCGATCGGCAGCACCAGGGTGTAGAACCACAGGAAGATGCCGGCGGCCAGGCCGGCGAACACGCCGCGGCGGTTGGCCTGTTTCCAGTACAGCGCGCCGAGCATCGCCGGGGTCAGCTGGGTCACCGCGGCGAAGGCGATCTGGCCGATGGTCGCCAGGCTCGCGGTGGAGCCGAGCAGGCGGTAGCTGACGTAGGCCAGCAGCAGGATGACCACGATGGTCACCCGGCGCACCGAGAGCATCCAGTGGCGGAACACCTCGAAAGGCCGCTCGGCGTTGTTGCGTCGCAGCAGCCAGGGCAGCAGCATGTCGTTGGAGACCATGGTCGACAGCGCCACGGCCTCGACGATGACCATGCCTGTGGCCGCCGAGGCGCCGCCGATGAACGCCAGCAGGGCCAGGCTCGGGTGGGCCTCGGCCAGTGGCAGGCTGATCACGAACGAGTCGGAGATCACCGTGCCCGGCAGCAGCATCTGCCCGGCCAGGGCGATGGGCACCACGAACAGCGCGGCCAGGGCCAGGTACAGCGGGAACACCCAGCGCGCCAGGCGCATGTCCTGGGGCTCGATGTTCTCCACCACGGTGACGTGGAACTGCCGCGGCAGGCAGATGATCGCCATCATCGCCACGGCGGTCTGCACCACCATCGACGGCCAGTTGATGGTTTCTTCCCAATAATCGTTCAGGTGCACCGACTGCCGGGCCTGGGTGAACAGGTCGTCGAAGCCGTCATACAGGTTGAACACCACGAAGGCGCCCACGGCGAGGAAGGCCAGCAGCTTGACCAGCGACTCGAAGGCGATCGCCAGGACCATGCCGCGGTGGTGCTCGGTGACGTCCAGGCTGCGGGTGCCGAAGACGATGGCGAACAGCGCCAGCACCAGCGACACCACCAGCGCGGTGTCCTGCACCCGGCTGCCGGTGGCATCGGCGTTGGCGCCGATCAACAGGTTCACCCCCAGCACGATGCCCTTGAGCTGCAGGGCGATGTACGGCAGCACGCCGACCAGGCAGATCAGCGCCACCACCACCGCCAGGGTCTGCGACTTGCCGTAGCGGGCGGCGATGAAGTCGGCGATCGAGGTGATGTTCTGCTGCTTGCTGATCAGCACCATCTTCTGCAGCACCCAGGGCGCGAAGATCAGCAGCAGCACCGGACCCAGGTAGATGGGCAGGAACGCCCACAATTGTTCGGCGGCCTGGCCGACCGCGCCGAAGAAGGTCCAGCTGGTGCAGTACACCGCCAGCGACAGGCTGTAAACCCAGGCGCGCAGGCGCGGCGGCAACGGCGTGCTGCGGCGGTCGCCATAGAAGGCGATGGCGAACATGATGGCCATGTAGGCCAGGGCGACCACGGCGATCAGCCCGCTGGACAACGACATGCAAACTCCGGAGCAAAAAATGAAACGCGGTCACGATCAATCAGTCTGGCACGCAGGGCGCGGTTCGTCAGCGCCGACCATGGTCGCAGTGGCAGGACGTCGCAGGGACCATCGCGGGGCAAGTCGCATCGGCGCACCGCCGCTCCCACGAATGTCGAGCTGCCCTTGGGCGTGGGAGCGGCGGTGCGCCGATGCGACTTGCCCCGCGATGGCATCACTCAGCTCGGCGCGTCCCCAGCCAGTAGAACACACCGGCCAGTATCACCGACCCGATCAGCAGATAGAACACCGCCACCGGCACCAGGTGCCCGAGCGCGACGCCCACCAGCACCGGCCCCAGTGCCGCGCCCAGGTTGCCCAGGTTCTGTGCGCCGTAATAGATGCCACGCAGGTGCTCCGGGGCGATGAGGTCGATGAACATGTACTCGGCCGGAATCACGATGATCTCGCCCAGGGTGAACACCAGCATCGCCAGGCACCAGGCCAGCGCCGTGCCGGCCAGGGAAAAACCCAGCAGCCCGGCGACGAACAGGCCCATGCCGGCCATCAGCCAGGGCATCAGCCGGCGCCGGTCGATGCGCTTGCCGATCAGGTACTGCAAGGCGATTACCGTCACCGCGTTGGTGGTCACCAGGTAGCCGACCAGCCGCGCCGCCTCGGCGGGGTTGCGGGTCACCACCAGGTACTGCGACAGGTAGGCGGTGAACTGGCCGAACACCACCGCGCTGAGCACGCCGCCCAGGGTGAAGCATACCAGCCGCCGGTCGCGCAGCAGGCCCAGCGCCACCTGGCCGAAGCCGGCGCCGGGCTGCGGCCGGTCCTGGGGCTGCAGGTCGCGAACGCCCAGGCGCTGGTAAGCCAGGCACATGGCGAGGCCGATCAGCGCCGAGACCACAAAGGGCAGGTGGCCGTCCACCTCGATCAGGGCCACGCCGAGCATCGGCCCCACGGCATAGGCGATGTTGCTCAGGGTGTACTTGATGGCGAACACCTCGGCGCGCTGCTCCACCGGCAACAGGGCACAGAAGGCGGCCTTGGCGGCGATGTCGACCAGCGCCAGGGCCAGGTTGATCACCACCAGGCAGAGGAAGAACAGGGCGGCCGAGCGACTGGCGATGGCGCCGACGAAGGCCAGGGCGAACACCAGCAGGCTGGCGATCACCAGGGTATGGTTGCGCACGGTGTCGACCAGGTGCCCACCGTACAGGCTCAGCAGCGAGGCGACGATCAGCGCGCCGCCGATCACCAGGCCGATACGGCCGACCGAGAGCTGGAAATTGTCGGCCAGGTAGACCACCAGGTAGGGCAGGGTGATCGCCCGGGCCATGGTCAGGGTGAAGGTGGTGAGCAGGAGCAGGCGTACCGGGTTGGGGTAGCGCTTGAGGGCGGTGAGCATCGACAGGTCCTTGTCATTATTGTCATCAGGAAAACCGCGCCAAGCATATTCCAGAGCCTATGCCTTTAGCTATATCTGCAAAACAGATAACAGATAGAGAAATTACCCGTTATATAGATATTCTTCGAGGGCATAAGATAAATCCACCTTACACAAGGCCAGGAGACATCCCATGCCATGCACCCAGACCCGCGCCCCCTCGTGGCGCCCGTTGAGCCATCTGGCCCATCCCCGTGAAGTGATTCGCCAGTTCACCCCCAACTGGTTCGCCGCGACCATGGGCACCGGCGTACTGGCCCTGGCGTTGCACCAGGTGCAGGTGCCACTGCTGGACACCCTTGCCGAGGGCCTGTGGTGGCTGACCATTGGCCTGTTCACCCTGTTCTGCGTCTTGTATGGCGCCCGCTGGGTGATGTTCTTCGATGAGGCGCGGCGGATCTTCGCCCACTCCACCGTGTCGATGTTCTTTGGCACCATCCCCATGGGCCTGGCCACCATCCTCAACGGCGCCCTGGTGTTCGGCCTGGCGCGCTGGGGCGAGTCGGTGGTGCCGTGGGTGGAAATGCTCTGGTGGCTGGACGTGGGCCTGGCGCTGCTGTGCGGCGTGGCCATTCCCTACCTGATGTTCACCCGCCAGGAGCACAGCATCGACCAGATGACCGCGGTGTGGCTGCTGCCGGTGGTGGCGGCGGAAGTCGCCGCCGCCAGTGGCGGGTTGCTGGCGCCGCACCTGGTGGATGCGCACCGGCAGTTTCTGGTGGTGATCACCAGCTATGTGATGTGGGCGGTGTCGTTGCCGGTGGCGTTCAGCATCCTCACCATCCTCATGCTGCGCATGGCCCTGCATAAACTGCCGCCAGCGAACATGGCCGCCTCCAGCTGGCTGGCGCTGGGCCCGATCGGTACCGGCGCGCTGGGCATGCTGGTGCTCGGCGGCGATGCCCCTGCGGTGTTCGCCGCCAATGGCCTGGGCGGCCTCGGCGAGGTGGCCCGCGGGCTGGGGCTGGTGGCCGGCATCGTGCTCTGGGGCGCGGGGCTGTGGTGGTTGCTTACGGCGGTGCTGATCACCCTGCGCTACATGCGCCAGGGCATGCCGTTCAACCTCGGCTGGTGGGGGTTCACGTTCCCGCTGGGTGTGTATTGCCTGGCCACCCTGAAGCTGGCGGCCTGGCTTGAGCTGGGTTTCTTCAGTGTGTTTGGCCAGGCACTGGTGGTAGCGCTGGCGCTGCTCTGGCTGCTGGTGGCCAGCCGTACCCTGCGTGGGGCGTGGCGTGGCGAGCTGTTCGTCTCGCCTTGCATCGCCCGGCAGTAACGGCGGGGATTCAGAGATTGGGCGTGTAGTTGAAGCTGCCTGAGGCCTCTGCGTCGGTGAACGGGGCGATCGGTGCCTTGCGGTTCAGCATGTCATTGACCATCGAGCCCGGTAACATCTGGATGCTGTTGTTGAAGCGCTCCACCTCGCCGTTGAAGATGACGATCGCCGCACCGACGTTTTCCTGTTGTTCGGTGATTTCCCGCATGAAGTTGCCGAGCACCTCGGACGCCTTGAGGTCAGGATAAGCTTCGACGGCAACGCGCAGGCCATTGAGCAGCGAGCGAGTGGCGCTCTCGGCGGCGACCAACGAAGTGCCGTTGGCCGCGCTCGGCAGCTCGGCAATGGCGCTGCGCAGGCGCGTGATCTCGCTCATCAGGTTGTGTTCGTAGTCCTGATAGTGGCTGACATGCGGCTGCAAGCCGTCGAGTACCTTGCTCTTCTGCCGCTCGTAGGTCAGCACGTCGGCCCAGGCCCGTTGCGCACGGTTGTGGCCGCCGATGATCGCGTTGTAATAGCTGATCACGGCCAGCAGGCCCAGAACGGCGACGCTAATGCCGATGATGACGGGTAGATCCATTGTCAGTTTTCCCTCTGAATGGCGGTTGGGGTGGGTGATTCGAAATTGTCGTCATGCTGCTCGGCGAGCACGTGGATCGCTTCCAGCAAGGTAGTCAGCGCGGGCAAGTCGATGCCAGCTTCGATGGCCTTGTAAAAGGCCCCTGGGTTGTTCAAGTCACCCGGCATCTCGAAGTCGATGAGGTTGTCATCGTCGAAGCTGAGGCAGAGCCCGGCGCCGTCGGCGGCGAATTCCAGATTGGGGTTGCGCAGGCGCGCGGTCATGCTCAGCAGGTGCAGTACCGTGACGGGCTTGGCGAACCGGGCGCAGGCCATCGCACTTGTGCCGCTGAGGGTGAGTGTGCTGTTGAAGGCGCTTGAGGTGGTTTCGTAGGTGTGGTCGAGGTCGATCTTGGTCTGTTTGTCGCTGCGCACGGCGATACCTTGCACCCACGGGAAATCCACCACCAGGCTGTAGCGCCGATACTGGTCGTAGACGTTTCGGGACCGTGTCACGGTTTCACCCTTGCTGTTTGTCTCGGTATAGGTCTGTGTATGCCTGTCGACGTATTCCAGGTCGACATAGTGGTAAGTGAGGGTGTGCAGAGGGCCTTTGAACGTGCCTTTCAACGCGAGTTGTATCTGGCGACGGTGATTGCCTCGCGCGTAATCACGGAAGGATTGCTGCAACCGGACCAGCAACTGTTCGGGGGACGTGCCGATTTCCCCGAGGCCGTTGGCGAACCTGCTCGAGCGCAGTGCCAGTGCCCTGGACAGTTCGGGCAGCAGGTGGCGGCCGCGAGCGATGTAGGAAAGCGTGCCGGTGACGAAAAGGATGCTTGGCCCCGCGATGATCCAGGCGCAGGTCGACGGTGTTAAACCCCAGGCCTCGGCCAACCAGGTCAGGATTGCCCAGGGCCCCAGGTAGTTGGCCGCCAGGGCGACGATCGCCAGGACCGTGAAGGCTTGGATCGCTTGCCAGTCGGCTTTGTACTCGAACCGCAGCTTGCCCTTGTAGTCAACGAATTTGCCCACGATAGTCAGGAGATCGGCGGTATTTTTCGCCGATTTCGTGGCTTCGGTGGCGGTTTCGATCATCGCCGCCAACCGCTTGTCTTCATTCATGGTATTTCGATGTCCATTTCCTGGGGGGCGTCCTGCGGAGAGGCATTCGGTGCGCCTGGTCTCGTTCATGCGCCCTGGATGGGCGGCTGTTTTCGGTGCCTGGCAGTCTGCCATCGCCCTGGCTGTCTTTCCAGCGTGCCGGCAAGGTTGCCATGACCAGGCATTCCCGTGCAGATTTGTGGCTTATCACGCTGTACGTGCCTCCAATGACAAAGCCCAACCAGGTACAAGGACGATGAGTCACCCCTCGCAATTCACCCTGCTCGGCAAGCGGCGCTTCCTGCCGTTCTTCATTACCCAGTCGCTGGGCGCCTTCAACGACAACCTGTTCAAGCAGTCGCTGATCCTGGCGATCCTCTACAAGCTGAGCCTGGAGGGCGACCGCTCGATCTGGGTCAACCTCTGCGCCTTGCTGTTCATCCTGCCGTTCTTCCTGTTCTCGGCACTGGCCGGACAGTTCGGCGAAAAGTTCGCCAAGGACCGGTTGATCCGCGCGATCAAGCTGGCCGAGATCGTCATCATGGCCATCGGCGCGACCGGGTTTGTCACCCATCACCTGGAACTGATGCTGGTGGCGTTGTTCGCCATGGGCACCCACTCGGCGCTGTTCGGCCCGGTGAAGTACTCGATCCTGCCCCAGGCCCTGCGTGAGGAGGAGCTTGTAGGCGGCAACGGCCTGGTGGAGATGGGTACCTTCCTGGCGATCCTGGCCGGCACCATCGGCGCCGGGATGCTGATGTCCTCCAGCCAGTACGCGGTGCTGGCCGCCGCCGGGGTGGTGGGCACTGCGGTGCTGGGCTACCTGGCCAGCCGCTGGATCCCCCGCGCCGCCGCCGCCGCGCCGCAAATGAAACTGGACTGGAACATCTTCAAGCAGTCCTGGCTGACCCTGCGCCTTGGCCTTGGCCAGACCCCGGCGGTGTCGCGCTCGATCGTCGGCAACTCGTGGTTCTGGTTCGTCGGCGCCATCTACCTCACGCAGATTCCGGCCTATGCCAAGGACTGGCTGCACGGCGACGAAACCGTGGTGACCCTGGTGCTGACCCTGTTCTCGGTGGGTATCGCCATCGGTTCGCTGCTGTGCGAGCGCCTGAGCGGGCGCAAGGTGGAGATCGGTCTGGTGCCGTTCGGCTCGTTCGGCCTGACCCTGTTCGGTTTGCTGTGGTGGTGGCATTCGGGGGATGTGCCGGTCGGCGTCGTGCCCCATGACTGGCTGGCGTTGCTGGGCATGAGCCAGGCCTGGTGGATCATGCTGTCGATCGTCGGCCTGGGCATCTTCGGCGGCTTCTACATCGTGCCGCTGTACGCGCTGATCCAGGCGCGCACCCCGGAAGACCAACGAGCTCGGGTAATCGCTGCCAACAACATCCTCAACGCGCTGTTCATGGTGGTGTCGGCGATCATCACCATCGTCCTGTTGAGCCTGGCCAAGCTGAGCATCCCACAGCTGTTCCTGGTGGTGTCGCTGCTCAACATCGCGGTCAACGCCTACATCTTCCGTATCGTGCCCGAATTCACCATGCGCTTCCTGATCTGGCTGCTCAGCCACTCGATGTACCGGGTCGAGCATCGCGAGCTGCAGCGCATTCCCGACGAGGGCGCAGCGCTGCTGGTGTGCAACCATGTGTCGTTCGTCGATGCGCTGCTGATCGGTGGGGCGATCCGCCGGCCGATCCGTTTCGTCATGTACTACAAGATCTACAACCTGCCGGTGCTCAATTTCGTGTTCCGCACCGCCGGCGCCATTCCCATCGCTGGGCGCGGCGAGGACGAGGCCACCTACGAGCGCGCCTTCGCCCGTATCGCCCGGTACCTGGCCGACGGCGAGCTGGTATGCATCTTCCCCGAAGGCAAACTGAGTTCGGACGGTGAGATCGATGTGTTCAAGGGCGGGGTGAACCGCATCCTGCAGGAGACGCCGGTGCCGGTGATTCCGCTGGCGTTGCAGGGGCTGTGGGGCAGTTTCTTCAGTCGTGACCCGAACAAGGGCTTCTTCAAGCGCCTGTGGTCGCGGGTGACCCTGGTGGCCGGCGCCGCCATCCCGGTGGAGGCGGCGCAGCCCGAGGCGCTGCGCGAGCAGGTGAGCCTGCTGCGCGGCGACGTTCGCTAAGGGAAACGCAGGGAGGTCAGCTGGCGCTGACCTTCAGGCCGACCAGGCCGGTGATGATCAGGGCGACACTGGCCAGGCGGATCAGCGCCATGGATTCGCCGAACAGGATGATCCCGGCGATCACCGTGCCGACCGCGCCGACGCCGGTCCAGATGGCATAGGCGGTGCCCAGCGGCAGCTCCTTCATGGCCAGGCCCAGCAGGCCAAGGCTGATGACCATGGCGCCGACGGTGAGGATGGTGGGCATGGGGCGGGTGAAGCCGTCGGTGTACTTGAGGCCGACAGCCCAGCCGACTTCGAACAGGCCGGCGAAGAACAGGATGATCCAGGACATGGTGAGTCTCCATCGATTCAATGATGGGGCCGTCCCCGGTATGTTCACGCACAGCGTCGTGAGGCCGTCCTCACAGTGCGCACTATACTGCACATTTGTGGCAGGAGAGGCAAGCGTGGCGGATCAATGGTGCCTGTGCCGGCCTCTTCGCGGGTAAACCCGCTCCCACAGGATCACCACAGGCTTGATGCTACGCAATACCTGTGGGAGCGGGTTTACCCGCGAAAGGCCCGTTCAGGACCAGCTCAGAATCGGCCAGCCATTGGTCTGCGCATGCTCGCGCAGCACCGAGTCCGGATTCACCACGTGCGGGTGATCGACCTTCAGCAGCAGCGGCAGGTCGTTGCGCGAATCGGAGTAGAAACTCGCCCCCTCCAGGTTCTCCTGTTCCTGGTCCAGCCACTCCAGCAGGCGGGTGATCTTGCCCTCGCGGTAGGTGAGCACGCCGTGGGTCTTGCCGGTATAGACACCGTTGACCGCCTCCAGCTCGATGGCCAGGTATTCGTCCACCCCCAGCCTTGCCGCGATCGGCCCGACCAGGTGGGTGCCGCTGGCCGAGATGATCAGGATCCGGTCACCGCGCTTGCGGTGTTCGGCGATGCAGCGGCAGGCGTCGCCGTAGATGATCGGCTCGATCACGTCCTCCACCCAGGGCTCGACCAGGTGCTCGACCTCTTCCAGGGTACGCCCGGCGATGGGCTCCAGGCTGAAGGCCATGTAGTCCTCCATGGCCAGGTGGCCCTTGCCGTAGGCTTCCATCAGCTCATGATCGCGCTTGAGGAAAGCCTTGCCGTCGACCCAACCCAGCCGGGCCATCTGCTCGCTCCACAGCGACGCGCAGTCGCCGTGGATCAGGGTTTCGTCAAGATCGAAGATTGCCAGTGCCATGCGTTGTATCTCCTTAGGCCACTTCCCGTAGCGCCGTGGGGTCGATCGACAAGGATACCCGCTGCCCGTCCGCGTGCAGGTCGGCCGCGCAGCGGTTGAGCACGTCCACCACCAGCTCGACGTCGCGCACCCGTACCCGGTAGCGGATGACGTTGCCCAGCAGGCTGTGGCTGCGGATCTCGCCGTCCAGTTCGCCGTTCAGGCCCAGGGTGATGGACTCCGGGCGGATCGCCAGGCGAGCGTTGACCGGGCGTTGCAGCAGGCGGCTGGCGCTGTCGGCGTCGAGCAGATTGTAATTGCCGATGAAGCCTGCGGCGAACAGGTCCACGGGCGCGGTGTAGAGGGTCTCGGCATCGCCGCTCTGGACGATGCGGCCCTGGTTCATCAGGACGATGCGGTCCGACATGGTCAGCGCCTCTTCCTGGTCGTGGGTGACGAAGATGGTGGTCAGCCCCAGCTCGCGCTGGATGGCGCGAATCTGTTCGCGCAGGTGCTTGCGGATGCGCGCATCCAGCGCCGACAGCGGTTCGTCGAGCAGCAGCAGGCGCGGGCGGGTGACCAGCGAGCGGGCCAGGGCCACACGCTGGCACTGGCCGCCGGACAGCTGGTGCGGGTAGCGCCCGGCGAAGCTGCCGAGTTCGACCAGATCGAGTACTTCGCGCACCCGCGCCTGGCTTTCGTCGGCCTTGACCTTCTGCATGCGCAGGCCGAAGGCGACGTTCTGTTCCACGGTCATGTTGGGGAACAGCGCGTAGCTCTGGAACACCATGCCGATGCCGCGCTTCTGCGGGCTCACTGGCACGATGTCCTGGCCGTCGAGGAGGATTCGCCCGCTGTCCACCGGGGTCAGGCCGGCGATGCAGCGCAGCAGCGTGGACTTGCCGCAGCCCGACGGGCCGAGCAGGGTGACGAACTCGCCGCGCTCGATCTGGCAGTCGATGTTCTCGAACACCGGGCTGCCGGCGTAGCTCTTTTGCAGTTTCTGTACGCTGACGAAGCTCATGTCAGGTCTTGTCCTTGTTCAGGCGGTTGGCGACCCAGGTCAGTACCAGCACGAAGGCGAAGTAGGAGATCACCAAGGCGCTGTTGAAGTGGCCGCTGCTGTTGCGCATGTTGTTCAGGTACACCTGCAGGGTTTCGTAGCGGGTGCCCACCAGCAGGTTGGCGAATACGAACTCGCCGAACAGGAACGAGAACGACAGCAGCAGCGCCACCATCAGGCCCTTGCGCAGGTTGGGCAGCACCACCAGGAAGGCGGCCTGCCAGGTGCTGGCGCCCAGCAGCTGGGCGGCATCCATCAGGTCGCGCAGGTTGATGGCCTGCAGGTTGTTGGTGATGGCCCGGTACATGAACGGCAGGGCGATGGTGAAGTAGCAGCCGATCAGGATCCACGGCGTGCCGACCATGGCCATCGGCCCGCTGCCGTACAGCTGCAGCAAGCCCACCGACGACACCACCGGCGGCACGGCGAACGGCAGCAGGATGAGGATGTTCATCAGCGCGTCGAGCTTGGGGAAGTGGTAGTGGACCACGAACAGCAACGGCAGGATCAGCAGCACCGACAGCAGCAGCGCGCCGACGCACACCAGCAGCGACTGGCCGAAGGCGGCGAGAAAGCGCGGCTCGCTCCACAGCGCGACGTACCACTTGAAGGTCAGCCCGCTGGGCAGCAGGGTCGCTGACCAGCTGGTGGCCAGCGAGTAGAGCAGGGTGCCGGCCAGCGGCAGCAGCAGGATCAGGAACAGCAGGTACACCACCGCGCGGTGGTAGAGCCCGCCGGCGTTGTTTTCAGCGCGCATGGTAGCTCCTCTTGAGCAGCCATTGATGGACCACCGTGACCACGGTCATCAGGCCCACCAGCACCATCGCCAGGGCGCTGGCCAGGTTCGGGTCGAGGCTGATGTCGCCGGCCACAAGGCCTGCGATGCGGATCGGCAGCACGTTGAAGTTGCCGGTGGTCAGGGCGTAGACGGTGGCGTAGGCGCCCAGGGCGTTGGCCAGCAGGATGACGAAGGTGCCGAGCAGTGCCGGGGTGAGCACCGGCAGGCCGATATGCCGCCAGAACTGCCAGTGGCTGGCGCCGAGCAAGGCCGCCGATTCGCGCCAGTCCTCGCGCAGGGCGTCGAAGGCCGGGTAGAGCAGCAGCACGCCCAGGGGGATCTGGAAGTAGGTGTACACCAGGATCAGGCCGGTCTTGGAGTAGATGCTGAAGTCACCGAGCAGGCCCATCTGCTTGAGCAGTAGCGTCAGTGCGCCATTGAAACCGAGCAGGATGATGAAGGCGAACGCCAGGGGCACGCCGGCGAAATTGCTGGTCATGTTGGCGAAGGCGCTGACGAAGTCGCGCAGTTTCGAGTCGACCCGGCGCAGCGAATAGGCGCCCAGGGTGGCGATGACGATGCCGAACAGGCTCGACCAGAAGCTGATCTCCAGGCTGCGTTGCAGCGCCTGCAGGTAGAACTTCGAGGCGAAGATCTTGCTGAAGTTGGCCAGGCCCCAGCCGCTTTCACTCTGCAGGCTGTTGAGGGCGACCCAGGCCAGTGGCGCGACCTGGAAGATGATGAAGAACACGGCGAACGGCAGCAGGCAGAGCAGGGCCAGGTAGCGGCCGCGATGGCTTGCATTCACTTGAGCAGCTCCCGGCAGACCGGTTTGTCGTGGGCGGCGCCGAGCAGCTCGCAGATCGTGCCGCACAGCTCGGTCTGCAACGGCTTGGCCGCGGGATCGAGGCTGAACGCCTCGCCGAACACGAACAGCGGCACTTCGCGTTCCTCGGCCAGCAAGCCGTTGTGCGAGCGGTCGTTGTTCATGCCGTGGTCGGCGGTGACCAGCACCTGGTAGCCCTCCTCGAGCCAGCGCGGCAGGTAGTCGGCCAGCAGGATGTCGGCGCTGCGCGCGGCGTTGCGGTACTGGCTGCTGTCCAGGCCGTGGCGGTGGCCGGCGTCGTCGATGTTCATCGGGTGCACCAGCAGGAAGTTCGGCGCATGGCGGCGGCGCAGGTACTCGGCGTCGGCCAGCAGGTGCGAGTCGGGGTAGTGGTCGGCGTAGTAGAACAGGCCATGCTGGATCGGCAGCTTCGGCGCGTGGGTGTGGCGGTCGCGCAGCGGGTCGAAGGGTGAGCGGTTGTACAGCTCGCTCATCCAGTGATAGGCCGCCGCCGCGGTGCCCAGGCCGGCCTCGCGGGCGTAGTGGAAGACGCTGCGCTGGTTGGACAGGCGGTTGACGTTGTTGTGCACGATGCCGCTGTCGATCGGCGGCACGCCGGTGAGGATGCACTCGTACAGCGGTCGCGACAGCGACGGCAGCTCGCATTCCACCCGGTACAGCGCGGCGCGGTCGGCCTCGACGTAGGCGTGCAGGTGGCCCATGGCATGGTGCGCGACCTGGTGGTTGAGGCCGTCGAGCAGGACCAGGATGACGTTGTGTTGCATGTTGGCTCCAGGGAAACGGGGCTTCGTGGGG
>NZ_JANCLM010000028.1:0-88179 GCF_024259445.1 Pseudomonas sp. DVZ6 | reverse complement strand
AGGCCGCTCCTACAAGGGCGCGCGTGCAGGCCTACACCCTGAACTGATTGATCAACCGCCGCTGCTGCTCGGCCAGCTTGGTCAGCTCGGCGCTGGCCTGGCTCGACTCGTCGGCGCCGCCGGCCACCTCGCCGGCTACCTGGCCGATGTTGATCACGTTGCGGTTGATGTCCTCGGCCACGGCGCTCTGCTCCTCGGCGGCGCTGGCGATCTGCGTGTTCATGTCGTTGATCACCGACACCGCCTGGGTGATGCTCGCCAGCGACTCGGCCGCGCGGCTGGCCTGCTGCACGCTGATGTCGGTCTTGCCCTGGCTGTCTTCCATCACCTTGACCACCTCGCGGGTGCCCAGCTGCAGTTGCTGGATCATCTGCTGGATTTCCTGGGTGGCCTGCTGGGTCTTCTGCGCCAGGTTGCGCACCTCGTCGGCGACCACCGCGAAACCGCGGCCCTGTTCGCCGGCCCGGGCCGCCTCGATGGCGGCGTTGAGCGCCAGCAGGTTGGTCTGTTCGGCAATGGCGCGGATGGTCACCAGGATGGCGTTGATGTTCTCGCTGTCGCGGGCCAGGTCCTGGACCACGGTCACGGCGCGACCGATCTCGGCGGCCAGCTCGCTGATCGAGTGCGACGTATCGCGGACGATGTCCAGGCCCTGGTTGGCGGCGCGGTCGGCTTCACTGGCGGCCTGGGCCGCTTGCGTGGCGTTGCGCGCCACATCCTGGGCGGTGGCGGTCATTTCGTGCACGGCGGTGGCCACCTGGTCGATCTCGGCCATCTGCTTGTGCACGCCCTGGTTGGTGCGGATGGCGATGTCGGCGGTGTGTTCCGAGGAGTCGCTGACTTTCTGCACCGAGCTGACCACCTGGCTGATCATCGCCTGCAACTTGGCCAGGAAGGTGTTGAAGCCCTTGGCGATGGCGCCCAGTTCGTCGGCCCGGTCGCTCTGCAGGCGCCGGGTCAGGTCGCCTTCGCCCTGGGCGATGTCGTCGAGCATGCTCACCATCTGCTTGAGCGGGCGGGCGATGCCCAGGGCCAGCAACCAGATCACCAGCAGGCCGAGAGCGGCGATGCCCAGGCCGACCACGGTCATGCCGGCGATATCGGTGCGGCGCTGTTCGGCCAGGTCCTGCTGCAGGCGGTTGACGTCGGCCATGACCGTGCTCAGCGGCAGCTCCAGCAGCAGGGTCCAGCGTGCGTCGGTGCCGGCGATCTTGAACGGCAGGTACAGCTCGATGCGGTCCTTGGCGGCGTCCACTTCATAGTGCAGCGCCTCGCCGCTCAGGTTCTTGAGGGTGTTGGCTTCGTCGCTGTCCAGCACGTCGCCGGCCTTTTCGCCGAACTTGGCCGGATCGCGGGTGTAGGCCACCAGGCGGCCGTTGCTGGAGACCAGCGCCAGTTCGCCGGCGCCGTCGTAGAGCTGGCGGTCGGCGGCATTGAGCAAGTCCTGGATGAAGTTCACCGACAGGTCGGCGCCGGCCATGCCCTGGAACTGGCCGTCGATCATGATCGGTTCGACGAACGAGGCGAGCATGACCATCTTGTCGCCCACCTTATAAGGCGCGGGATCGATCACGCAGGCCTTCTTCGACTCCTTGGGGCACAGGTAGTACTCGCTGGCGCGCACGCCGGTGGCGAGCACCGTGCGGTCGTCGACATCGGCCAGCTTGTCCTGGCCGAGGCTGCCGTCGCCATTGCGGAACCACCAGGGCAGGAAGCGCCCGCTGGCGCTGTCGATGCCCACCAGGTGGCTGCCGACGTAACGGCCATCGGCATGGTCGAGGGCGTTCGGCTCCCAGCCCAGGTAAGCGCCCAGCACGCTCGGGTTGACCTCCACGGTGCGCTTGAGCTGGTTGATCAGGTGTTCACGATCAATGCGCATCAGCGGCTGGCCATCGGCGCCCTGCATGCCGAGCATGGCGTTGCCGGTGGCCAGGCCGCGGGCGATCGCCAGGGGCGCTTCCAGGCCGCGCTGGATCTCGCTGACCTGGGTGCGGGCCAGGGCCGAGAGACGCTGTTCGATGACGGTCTCGAACTGCTGTTGCGTGCGCTGTTGCACCAGTGTTTGGGTCCGCTGCCCGGAATACACGGCGTACAGCACCAGGGCCGCGACAATGCTCAGCACGATGGCACCGGCCAGGGCGGCCACGGAAAACTGGATCGACTTGAACTTCATGGCAAAGCTCCGCGCGCAAGGAGGTCGTTACCGAGGGTTATCGGCGGGCTAATACCAAAGCATGAGGGGCTTGTCAGAAATCTTACCTGTGGCTCTGGCAGGCACGGGCGTCAGGGCCTAGGATACGCGGCACGTAAATAGGGAGTGTTTTCATGCGTAAGTCATTCGTTGTCAGCATGCTGACGGCCAGCGTCCTGCTCGGCGGCTGCCAGGCGGTCAATACCACCAGTGGCGGTGCCGTGGGCGTCCAGCGCCAGCAGTACATGTTCAGCATGCTCTCGACCGATGAGGTCAACCAGATGTACGCCCAGTCCTACCAGCAGACCCTCGGCGAGGCGTCGAGCAAGGGCGTGCTGGACAAGAGCAGCAATGATGCCAAGCGCGTACAGGCCATCGCCAAGCGCCTGATTGCCCAGGCACCACAGTTCCGGCCGGATGCCGCGCAGTGGAATTGGGAAGTCAACGTGATCAAGAGCGACGAGCTCAACGCCAACTGCGGTCCGGGCGGCAAGATCATCGTCTACACCGGCCTGATCGATCAGCTCAAGCTGACCGACGCCGAGATCGCCGCGGTGGTGGGCCACGAGATCGCCCACGCCCTGCGCGAGCACAGCCGTGAAGCGATGTCCAAGGCCTATGGCGTGGAAATGGCCCGCCAGGGTGCCGGCGCGATCTTCGGCCTGGGCCAGGACAGCATGGCCATGGCCGACACCGTGGTGAACTACGCCATGACCCTGCCCAACAGCCGGGCCAACGAGAACGAAGCCGACCTGATCGGCCTCGAGCTGTCGGCCCGCGCCGGCTACGACCCGAACGCCGCGATCACCTTGTGGAACAAGATGAGCAAGGCGTCCGAAGGCGCGCCGCCTGAGTTCATGAGCACCCACCCGGCGTCGAGCAGCCGGATCGCCTCGCTGCAGGCAGCGATTCCGAAGGTGATGCCGTTGTATCAAGCGGCCAAGAAGTAAAAGCAGCTTCAAGCGGCAAGTAAGGACGCATCTGCTCTTTCTTGCCGCTTGTAGCTTGCCACTTGTCGCTGCTTCACCCTATCCAGCCGCTGGTCTTCATCGCCGAATACACCGCGACGATGGCCAGCACGATGAACGCGGTCGCCGCCAGGCGACGGATCAGCGTCAGCGGCAGTTTCTCCGCCGCGAAGTTGCCCGCCAGGACCACCGGCACGTTGGCGATCAGCATGCCCAAGGTGGTGCCGATGATGACCATGATCAGGTGCGGATACTGGGCGGCCAGCATCACCGTGGCCACCTGGGTCTTGTCGCCGATCTCGGCGAGGAAGAACGCGATCAGCGTGGTGACGAACGGCCCGAAGCGGCGCGCGTTGCTGGTTTCGTCATCGTCCATCTTGTCCGGTACCAGGGTCCACAGCGCGGTGGCGGTGAAGCTCGCGGCAAGAATCCAGTGCAGCACCGACTCGCTGAAGAAACCGCTGACCCAGGCGCCCACGGCACCTGCGGCGGCATGGTTGGCCAGGGTCGCGGCGATGATCCCGGCAATGATCGGCCAAGGCTTGCGAAAGCGTGCGGCGAGGATGAGCGCAAGCAATTGCGTCTTGTCGCCGATTTCGGCGAGGGCAACGATGGCGGTGGGGACGAGCAACGATTCCAGCATCAGGATTCCTACGGGGGCGGGTCGACACGGCTATGACACGTACAGCCTTCCCGCCCCGGGTAAGGTGTGCGTGTCATAGGTCTTGTCAAACCCTGGACCTGTCTGCGCAGATCGTGGGTCGCACGCGCCATGGCCTGTGGGCCAAGTGTGTTGACGCGTGCCGGGCGAGCAGGGCGCTCGCGGGAGACTACTCCCCTAGGACGGAGCGGATTCTGCCTAGGCGAAACGCTTTCGGCAAGCCCTGTTTTTAGCCGCGGGTCGCTCGGTAGATGCGAAAGCCTTGTGCCTCGGCACGGATTTCACAGTTGCCCAGGGCGCCTTCGATCAACGGCTGGTAGCGCAGGAAGCTGTTGGCGACCAGCCGCATTTCGCCGCCTTTTCGCAGATGTTCGCCTGATTTTTTCAGCAGGTTTTCCGATGCCTGGTAGTCGGTGTGCACGCCGGTGTGGAATGGCGGATTGCTCAGGATCAGGTCAAGATCGGCCGGCGCGGCATCGATGCCGTCGCCGCTGATCACCTGGCCTTCCAGACCGTTGGCCGCCAGGGTCAGGCGGCTGGCCGCGACCGCGAAGGCATCGACATCGAGCAAGGTGACCCGGCTCTGCGGATAACGGCGCTTGATCGTGGCGCCGAGCACGCCGGCGCCGCAGCCGAAGTCTAGGACATGGCCGCCGGGCAGGCCGTCAAGGTGCTCCAGCAGTAGCGCGGTGCCCTTGTCCAGGCGCCCATGGCTGAACACCCCGGGCAGGCTGATGACTTGCAGCGGACCATCTTCCAGCGGCAGTTCGAAGCGTTCGGCCAGGCTTTCCAGCGGCTTGGCCTCAGGGGCGCTGTCCACGGTTACTTGCCACAACTGGCAGTGCCTGGCGCTGTCGAGCTTGCGCGGTTTGCCGAATGCCTGCAGAAGCTTGGCCGCGCCTTCGATGCCGCCGCGCTTTTCCCCCACCAGGTACAGCTCGCGACCGCCCAGGCGCGAGGCCAGGGCGTTGAGCAGGTAGGCGGCCAGCTCGCGGGACTTGGGCAGGAACAGCACGGCGGCGTCGAAGGCCACCTCGGGCACCTCGACGCCGTAGTGGCTGCGCCCGGCGAAACGGCTCTCGAGCAGCGCCTGGTCGCCGGCATGCCAGGTCCAGCCATGGGCGCCGGGCAGCTGGCCGAGCAGGCCATCGGCCTGGGCGCCGGCGATCAGCAGCGGGCCTTGGAACAGCTCTGCCTGGCGGAGCAACACTTCACTGCGCGGGTCCATGGACGACGCCTCCTGAAAAAGTGGCGCAGTGTACCAGAGGCGTCGGCGGATCAGCCGACCACTCGCCGCGGCTGGCCGGCGAAGTAGGCCTGGGCGTTCTCGGCCAGCTGCCCGACGATGCGCTGGCGTGACTCCACTGCGCCCCAGGCGCTGTGCGGGGTGATGATCAGGCGCGGGATGTCCGCCGCCAGCAGCGGATTGCCCTCGACCGGCGGTTCAACGCTCAGCACATCGGTGGCGGCGCCGCCCAGGTGACCGCGGCGCAGGGCGTCGGCCAGGGCCTGTTCGTCGATCAGCCCGCCGCGGGCGGTGTTGACCACCAGCGCGCCCGGCTTGAGCAGGGCCAGTTCGTTGGCACCAATCATGTGCCGGGTCTGCTCGTTGAGCGGGCAGTGCAGGGTCAGGGCATCGACCTGCGGCAGCAGTTCGTCCAGCGGCAGGCGATCGGCCCGGGGTGGGCGGCCGGGAATCTGCCCGCTCAGCACGCGCATGCCGAACGCCTCGGCCAGGTGCGCCACCGCGCCACCCAACTCGCCATGGCCGAGCAGGCCGAGGGTCTTGCCTTCCAGCTCGACGATGGGGAAGTCCAGCAGGCAGAACTGGCTGGCCTTGGCCCATTGTCCGGCCTTCACCGCCTGGTTGTAGTCGCACAGGCGCGTGGCCAGGGCCAGTAGCAGGGCCAGGGTGTGCTGGGCCACCGACGGCGTGCCGTAGCCCTGGCAGTTACACACGGTGATGCCCTGGGCACGGGCGGCGGCCAGGTCGACATTGTTGGTGCCGGTGGCGGCTACCAGGATCAGCTTGAGGTCAGGGGCGGCGGCCAGTGTGGCGGCATCGAGCATCACCTTGTTGCTGATCACCGCCGTGGCGCCTTGCAGGCGTTCGGCGACCTGCCCTGGCGCGGTGGCGGCGTGCAGTTGCAGTTCATCGAACTGCGACTGCAGTGGCGAAAGGTCGAGGTCACCCAGGTCCAGTGACTGGTGATCGAGAAACACGGCGCGACGTGGGCTGGGCATGGAGGCTCCGGTGCAGGGCTGGATACATTCTTGGTGGCGGTTCGAAGCTGTGGGAGCGGGTTTACCCGCGAATGCGCAGGCGAGTCCACTAGCGCATTCGCGGGTAAAGCCGCTCCCACAGGGCACGCGATCCGTTCGGGGCAGTGTCTGGCCCGGCGTTGCTGTTCGTCAACGCCGACATCGCCACTCATACCTTGGCGCGGCAAATCATTCCTTCGGCTGATTTGACCGGTGCGTCACCGAACTACAGTGGATTCCTGAACCGTTCTGCCCGTATTGAAGAAAAGGGATACCCATGTTGCAGACACGCATCATCAAGCCCGCCGAGGGCGCCTACCAATACCCGTTGCTGATCAAGCGCCTGCTGATGTCCGGCAGCCGCTACGAGAAGACCCGCGAGATCGTCTACCGCGACCAGATCCGCCTCACTTACCCGCAGTTGAACGAGCGCATCGCCCGCCTGGCCAATGTGTTGACCGCGGCCGGTGTGAAGGCCGGTGACACCGTGGCGGTGATGGACTGGGACAGCCACCGTTACCTGGAGTGCATGTTCGCCATCCCGATGATCGGCGCCGTGGTACACACCATCAACGTGCGCCTGTCGCCCGAGCAGATCCTCTACACCATGAATCACGCCGAAGACCGCTTCGTGCTGGTCAACAGTGATTTCATCGGCCTCTACCAGGGCATCGCCGGGCAGCTGACCACGGTCGACAAGACCCTGCTGCTGACCGACGGCCCGGACAAGACCGCCGACCTGCCGAACCTGGTGGGCGAGTACGAGCAACTGCTGGCTGCCGCCAGCCCGGGGTACGACTTCCCCGACTTCGACGAGAACTCGGTGGCCACCACCTTCTACACCACCGGCACCACCGGCAATCCCAAGGGGGTGTATTTCACCCATCGCCAGCTGGTGCTGCACACCCTGGCCGAAACTTCGGTGCTGGGCAGCCTGGACAGCGTGAGGCTGCTGAGCAGCAACGACGTCTACATGCCGATCACGCCGATGTTCCATGTGCACGCCTGGGGCATCCCCTACGCGGCGACCATGATGGGTATCAAGCAGGTCTACCCGGGGCGCTACGAGCCGGACATGCTGATCAGGCTGTGGCGCGAGGAGAAGGTCACCTTTTCCCACTGCGTGCCGACCATCCTGCAGATGCTGCTCAACTGCCCGTCGGCGGCCGGCCAGGATTTCGGCGGCTGGAAGATCATCATCGGCGGCAGCGCGCTCAACCGCGCCTTGTACCAGGCGGCGCTGGCCCGGGGCATCCAGCTCACCGCCGCCTACGGCATGTCCGAGACCTGCCCGCTGATCAGTGCCGCGCACCTGAACGACGAGTTGCAGGCCGGCAGCGAGGATGAGCGCACCAGCTACCGGATCAAGGCCGGCGTGCCGGTGCCCCTGGTCGAGGCCGCCATCGTCGATGGCAATGGCAACTTCCTGCCCGCCGATGGCGAGACCCAGGGCGAACTGGTGCTGCGCGCGCCCTGGCTGACCATGGGCTACTTCCGCGAACCGGAAAAGGGCGAGGAGCTCTGGCAGGGCGGCTGGCTGCACACCGGCGATGTCGCGACGCTGGACGGCATGGGCTTCATCGACATCCGCGACCGCATCAAGGATGTGATCAAGACCGGTGGTGAATGGATCTCGTCGCTCGACCTCGAAGACCTGGTCAGCCGTCACCCGGCGGTGCGCGAGGTCGCGGTGGTCGGGGTGCCCGATCCGCAGTGGGGCGAGCGCCCGTTCGCATTGCTGGTGGTGCGCGAGGGGCAGAGCATCGATGCGCGCGCGCTCAAGGAACACCTCAAGCCTTTCGTCGAGCAGGGGCACATCAACAAGTGGGCGATTCCCAGCCAGATCGCCCTTGTTACTGAAATTCCCAAGACCAGCGTCGGCAAGCTCGACAAGAAGCGTATCCGCGTGGATATCAGCCAGTGGCAGGCCAGTAACAGCGCTTTCCTCTCCACCCTGTAACCCGGGCGCGGGTCGCGCTTTTTCCAGCGCGACCCCGCAGGCTAGACAGGATGGCGCCTTGTCAAACGGTAGAATTGAGCCATGCTTGAGCACTGCCAGCGCGCAGGCCGGCCGATCGGGGTGGGCCGCAAGCGGGACGCGCAAATCACACTTTAGAGGGATCAAGCACCTGTGACCGCTGGCTATAGTCGGGTCAGGGGATTTTCAGGAATGGGGGAGGGCGCCACGCGGCAACGCGCGGCGCCACGGGCAGGAGCCTGCTTCACCGGGCGCTCGAGCCGTTTCTGAAAGGACTCACTGCCATAACAAAAAAGTACATGGAGTAGCGTCGATGACATCTGCAAACCTGTTCTGGCGCCGGGCGAAACTGCCCCTGGCCGTCAGCCTCGCTTCCACGCTCGCAAGTCCTGCTTTCGCTGTCAGCTTCAACATCGGTGAAATCGAAGGCCAGTTCGACTCCTCGCTCTCCGTTGGCGCCAGCTGGTCGACTGCCAACCCCAACAAGAACCTCATCGGGGCCAACAACGGCGGCAGGGGGCTGTCGCAGACCTCCGACGATGGCCACCTGAACTTCAAGAAGGGCGAGACCTTCTCGAAGATCTTCAAGGGTATCCACGACCTGGAGCTCAAGTACGGCGACACCGGCGTGTTCGTCCGCGGCAAGTACTGGTATGACTTCGAGCTCAAGGATGAAAACCGCGAGTTCAAGGACATCAGCGACTCCAACCGCAAGGAGGGCGCCAAGTCCTCGGGCGCGGAGCTGCTCGACGCTTTCGTCTACCACAACTACAGCATCGCCGACCTGCCGGGCACCGTGCGCCTGGGCAAGCAGGTGGTGAGCTGGGGTGAAAGTACCTTCATCGGGGGGGGCATCAACGCCATCAACCCCATCGACGTCTCGGCGTTCCGCCGCCCGGGTGCGGAGATCAAGGAAGGCCTGATCCCGGTCAACATGTTCTACCTGTCGCAGAGCGTGACCGACAACCTGACCGCCGAAGGCTTCTACCAGATCGAGTGGGACCAGACCGTCGTCGACAACTGCGGCACCTTCTTCTCCCAGCCCGACGTAATCGCCGATGGTTGCAACAACAACCTGGCGGTGCTGGCCAAGCAATCGGCCGTGGCGGGACGCCTGGGGGCGCTCTCGGGGCCGACCATGCGTGCGCTGGCGGCACAGGGCGTTTCCTGGGGCTCGCCTGACGAAGGTGTGATCGTGCGTCGTGGTCCTGACCGTGATGCGCGGGACAGTGGCCAGTTCGGTGTTGCGCTGCGCTACATGTACGAGCCGCTGAATACCGAGTTCGGTGGCTACTTCATGAACTATCACAGCCGTGCGCCGATCTTCAGTGGTCGAGGCGCCGCTGCGCGCTTCTACAACCCGGCCAACCTGGCTGGCGCACTGATCGGCGCTGGGGTTCCAGCGGGCGCGGCGACCAACCCGGCGTTGCTCCAACAACTGATGCCGTTGTATGTCGCCGGTAACTCCAGCTACTACGTCGAATACCCCGAGGATATTCGCCTGTACGGCCTGAGCTTCTCCACCACCTTGCCTACCGGCACGGCCTGGAGCGGCGAGATCAGCTATCGCCCGAATGCGCCGGTGCAACTGAACACCACCGACATCCTGTATTCGGGCCTGACGCCACTCGATCCGAACGCATCGGTCCTGAAAGGCACGCCGAACACCGACCAGCCTGGCTATCGTCGCAAGGAAATCACCCAGCTGCAGACCACGTTCACCCACTTCTTCGACCAGGTCATGGGCGCCGAGCGTCTGACCATGGTCGGCGAGGTAGGCTGGACGCACGTCGGTGGCCTGGAAAGCACCTCGAAGATGCGCTACGGCCGCGACCCGGTCTACGGGCCAGGCCCGCTGCCCAGTGGCCGCTGCCAGAGCCTCAACGCCACCACGCTGGCAGGCGTCGAGCAGAACAACCTGTCGCGCTACTGCGAAAACGACGGCTTCACCACCTCCGACTCCTGGGGTTATCGCGTGCGCGCCATCTGGGACTACAACAACGTCTTCGCCGGTGTGAACCTGCGCCCGAGCGTGGCCTGGTCGCATGACGTCGACGGTTACTCCCCGGGCCCAGGCGGCAACTTCGAGGAAGGCCGCAAGGCGGTCAGCCTTGGCCTGGACGCCGAGTACCAGAACACCTACACGGCGAGCCTGTCGTACACCAACTTCTTCGATGGCAAGTACACCACCGTGGATGATCGCGACTTCGTCGCCCTCAGCTTCGGCGTGAACTTCTAAGAAACCTGATCCAGGACGACACACAATGAAAATGACCACACGTCTGCTGCAAGCCGGTGTACTGGGCATGTCCCTGCTGGCAACCAGCGTCATGGCTGCGGTTTCCGCCACCGAAGCGGCCAAGCTGGGTTCCACGCTGACCCCGATGGGCGCGGAGAAGGCCGGTAACGCCGATGGCTCGATCGGCCCGTGGGAACCGCTGTCCAAGAGCGCTGGCAGCGCCGACGCCAAGGGCTTCCTGTCCGACCCTTACGCCAGCGAAAAACCGCTGTTTACCATCACCGCGCAGAACGTCGACCAGTACAAGGACAAGCTCTCGCCTGGCCAGGTTGCCATGTTCAAGCGCTATCCGGACACTTACAAGATCCCAGTGTACAAGACCCACCGTGGTTCCACGGTACCGGACGATGTGTTCGCCGCGATCAAGGAAAACGCCACCAAGACCACCTTGGTCACGGGCGGCAACGGCCTGGAGAACTTCCGCACCGCCGTGCCGTTCCCTATTCCCAAGGACGGCCTGGAGGTGATCTGGAACCACATCACCCGCTACCGTGGCGGCAGCGTGACCCGCCTAGTCACCCAGGCCACCCCGCAGCAGAACGGCTCGTACAGCCTGGTGTACTTCCAGGACCAGTTCGTGTTCCGCGACAAGATGAATGACTACGATCCGGCCAACCCGGGCAACATCCTGTTCTACTTCAAGCAGAAAGTAACCGCGCCGTCGCGTCTGGCCGGGACCGTGCTGCTGGTCCACGAGACCCTCGACCAGGTCAAGGAACCGCGCAAGGCGTGGATCTACAACGCCGGCCAGCGCCGCGTGCGCCAGGCGCCGCAAGTGTCGTACGACGGCCCGGGTACCGCCGCCGACGGCCTGCGCACCTCCGACAACCTGGACATGTACAACGGCGCGCCGGACCGTTACGACTGGAAACTCGAAGGCAAGAAGGAGATGTACATCGCCTCCAACGCCTACAAGCTGGATGATCCGAAGCTCAAGTACAGCGACATCATCAAGGCCGGGCACATCAACCAGGACCTGTCGCGCTACGAACTGCGCCGCGTCTGGCACGTGGTTGCGACCCTCAAGCCAGGCCAGCGTCACATCTATGCCAAGCGTGACTTCTACATCGACGAGGACACCTGGCAGGCCGCGGTGATCGACCAGTACGACGGTCGCAACCAGCTGTGGCGCATTTCCGAGGCCCACGCCCAGCCGTACTACAACGTGCAGGTGCCGTGGTACACCCTGGAGGCCATCTACGACCTGCAGTCGGGTCGCTACCTGGCCCTGGGCATGAAGAACGAAGAGAAGAGCGCCTACAACTTCGGCTTCAGCGCCAGCAAGGCCGAGTTCCAGCCGGCAGCCCTGCGTCAGGACGGTGTGCGTTGAGCTGACAGGCATCGCAACTCCGTTTGATCTCCCAGAACGCCCCGGCTTGCCGGGGCGTTTCTGTTCATGTGGGTGTGAGATCGGGCAACCTGTTTCTTTTTGTCGTAGTCTTTTTGCGGCAAAGCGGCTGCATCATCTTCAAATGCGCCGCGTTTGCCGCTAGTCTCGCAACAAGCCGTAACGCCCATCCCTTTCAAGGTTTTTGCGATTTTTGGGATATGGCCGCTCAGGTTCAAGAGTGCCGGGGCCGCTTTGCGACCCTTTCGCGGCACAAGGCCGCTCCTACAGACGACCGCGCTCCCCTGTAGGAGCGGCCTTGTGCCGCGAAGGACTGCAAAGCAGCCCCGGCAACTCCAAGCCGCGCGCCTATTACCAACACCTTGAAAGGGCTGAATCTAACGCCGCCCTAATTCCAATCAGAACGAGCCGGCCATGACAGACCTGTCCCGTACCCACGGAGTCGCCAGCCAGGCCCTGGGCCTGCTGGATGGGCGTTTCTTCCGGCCGCCGCTGCCGGAAACACACGTCCCCAGAGCACGCCTGTGCCAGCGCCTGCAAAGTGGCCTGGCGGGGCGCCTGTTGCTGGTGAACGCGCCGGCGGGTTTCGGCAAGAGTTCGCTGGCCGTCGAGTTCTGCCAGGCGTTGCCCAGCCACTGGCGCAGCCTCTGGCTCGGGTTGAGCCAGCGCGATGCCGATCCGGGGCGCTTCCTCGAACGCTTGCTCGAAGGCTTGCAGCAATTCTGCCCGGCACTCGGCGGCCAGGCTCTGGGGCTTTTGAAGATGCGCCAGCGGCATCAACCCTTCGCCTTCGAAGAGTGGCTCGACGGCCTGCTTGATGAACTCGCGCTCTACCTGCAGCCGGACACGCCCTTGCTGCTGGTGCTGGACGACTACCACCTGGCCCAGGGGCCGGTGCTCGATCGTTGCCTGCAGTTCTTCCTCAACCATCTGCCGGCCGGGTTGGTCCTGCTGGTCACCAGCCGCCAGCGGCCCGATTGGCACTTGGCGCGCCTGCGCCTGTCACGGCAACTGGTCGAACTCAACGAGCAGGACCTGCGCCTGACCCCCGATGAAGCGTTGGCCGTGATCGGCCGCCAGCCCACCGGTTTGCGCGGCCAGGCCCTGGATAACCTGATCCAGCGCAGCGACGGTTGGGTGGCGGGGCTGCGTTTCTGGCAACTGGCGGCCAGCGAGTCCGGCGAGGACCACGCCTTGCCCCAGGCGCTGCATGGCGGCGAAGGACTGATCCGCGACTACCTGCTGGAGGAAGTCATCGACATCCTGCCGGCCCCCGTGCAGGCGTTTCTCTACGAGACTGCCTGCCAGGAGCGTTTCTGCGCCGAATTGTGCGACGCCCTGCGCGAGCGCCATGACAGCGGCGAGATCCTGAGCTACCTGCAGGCCCACCAGGTGTTCCTGGTGCCGCTCGACGAGCATGGGCTGTGGTTCCGCTATCACCACCTGTTCTCCGACCTGCTGCGTAGCCGGCAGGCCAGCGAGCCGCTGGCGGGGCTGCACCTGCGCGCCTGCCGCTGGTTCGAAGGGCAGGGTCTGCTGGACGAGGCGGTGGAGCAGGCCCTGCGCGCGGGCCATCTGGACGTGGCGGCGGACCTGGTACAGAGCCTGTCCGAGGAGCAACTGCTGGCGGAGCAGAATGTCGGCATGCTGCTGCGCTGGAAGATGGACCTGCCCGACAGCCTGTTGATCAGCACGCCCAGGCTGATCGTCCTGTACAGCTGGGCCCTGGGGTTGGCCTGCCAACTGGACGCCGCCGAGGAGCTGGCGGCCTACCTGAGCCGCTTCCTGCCCGCGCCGTCGGCCACCGCGCAGAAGTCGATGCTGGCCCAATGGTTGGCCCTGAGCGGGGTCATTGCCCGTGGCCGCGGCGATCGGGAGCGGACACTCGCTTACTGTGGCGAAGCGCTGCAGAGCCTGCCGAACAAACGCTACGGCCAGCGCCTGGTGTGCCTGTCGACCTTGTCGAACCTGGCCATCGCCGATGGCGATTTCTGGCGGGCGCGGGGCTGGAACCGCGAAGCACTCGAATTGGCGCAACGGGTCGGCAACCCGCTGTTCGAAGCCCTGGCCCATTACGATCGGGCGCGGGTACTGCACGCCCGCGGCGAGGTGCTGCGCGCCCTGGACGAAGTGCGCCAGGGATTGCAGCGGTTGCAGGGCCTTTCGGGGCAACGCCTGTATGCCGTGCGCGCGCGCCTGACCCTGTACGAGGGCTACTTGCTGGCGGCCCGCCTGCACTGTGCCCAGGGCCGTGCGCGCTTGCGCGCCGGGCTCAGCGAGGCGCGCAGCTGCCGCGACATCAGCGTCCTGATCGGGCATTGCGTGATCGCCTCGCTGGACGGTCGCGAAGGGCGTTTTGCCGAGGCGTTCTCGGAACTGGCCGAGGCGGAGCGGCTGATGCATATCTGGGACGTGCCGCCGATCTTCTACCTGGCCATGATTACCCTGGTGAAGTGCGAGCTCTGGTTGGCCCAGGGCCGAACGGACCTGGCCGAGTCCTGGCTGCTGCGCCTGGGGCAGACCTACGGTGGCGAGCAGCCTGCGGCCGCGCCGGAGTTCCACCCGCTGTTGCCGCTGCACATCGAATTGCAGCAGGCCTTGCTGGAACGGGTGCTGGCCCGCCCCGGTGATGCCGAAGCGCGGTTGCGCACGTTGGTCGAGCGGGGCCAGGCCAGCGGTGGCATGACGCTGGTGGTCAGCGCGCAGTGCCAATTGATCGCTCTGCTGCTGGCCGAGGGGCGTGACGCCGAAGCGGCCAGGTTGCTCGCACCTGCCCTGGAAGCGGCCCAGGGCGGTGCCCTGCAGGCCTTCCAACGCTTGATCGAAGAGCAGCCACACTGGCTGCGCGAGCAGTTGACGGGGCGTGCGGCCTGCCCGGCGCAGAGCGATCTGCTGGCCCATCTGCCGCAGGCCCTGGCTACCGGCGGCGGTGCCACCGAGGCCCTGAGCGGCCGCGAGTTTGCGGTGCTGGAACTGATCGCCCAGGGCTGTTCCAACCAGCAGATCAGCGAGCGCCTGTTCATCTCCCTGCACACGGTCAAGACCCACGCCAGCCATATCAACAGCAAGCTCGGTGTCGAGCGCCGCACCCAGGCGGTGGCCAGGGCCAAGTCCCTTGGCTTGCTGGTCTAGTGGCTTGGGGCGAGGTCGGCGGCTAAGATAGCGGCTTTAGGCCGTCATTCGGCGTTACCTTCCGGGCTCATCTTTCCCGAACCGCTGCCGATACAGACCTCGGCGGTATGCATCGCCACGCGCCACTTCCCCACTTTTTTCAATACAGGTCGTGTTGATGCTGCAGTATGGGCAAAAAAGCTTTCTGATCGTCGACGACTTCACCGACTTCCGCACCTCGACCCGCTCGATGCTTCGCGAGCTGGGCGTGCGCGACGTCGACACCGCCGACAGTGGCGAACAGGCGCTGCGCATGTGCGGGCAGAAGCGCTATGACTTCATTCTCCAGGACTTCCACCTGGGCGACGGCAAGAAGAACGGCCAGCAGGTGCTCGAGGACCTGATCCTTGACAAGCTGATCAGCCATGAATGCGTGTTCATCATGGTTACCGCCGAAAGCAGCCAGTCCATCGTGCTCAGTGCCATTGAGCACGAACCCGATGCTTACCTGACCAAACCCTTCAACCGGGTCGGCCTGGCCCAGCGCCTGGAGAAGCTGACCCAGCGCAAGACGCTGCTCAAGCCCATTCTCCAAGCCCTTGATCGCGGGCGCCCGGCCGAAGTGCTGGCCGCTTGCGCCGAGCTGTGCAAGAAAGACCCGCGCTTCGCCCCGCTGTGCCTGCGCTATCGCGCCGACGCCTTGCGCGACCTCAACCGTTTCGAGGAGTTGGAGAAATTCCTCAAGAACATCCTCGCCAGCCGCCCGCAGCCCTGGGTCTACGCGGCGCTCGGCAGCCTGTTGCACAAGCGCGGGCAGAATGCCCAGGCCCAGGGTGTCTACGAGCAGGCCCTCAAGGCCTTCCCGATCATGCCCAACCTTTACGATGGCATGGCCGAGGTGCTGGTGGCCCAGGGCGAGACCCGGCGTGCCCAGCACATGCTTGAGGAGGCGGTGCGTCTGTCGCCGCTCGCCGTGCGCCGCCAGGCCGCGCTGGGCAAGCTGGCGCTGGACAACGCCGACTTCGAGAGTGCCTCCAAGGCCTTTCGCCATGCGGTGAACCAGGGGCAGAGTTCGCGCTACAAGGACGCCGAGAGTAATCTGGGGCTGGTCCAGGCGTTGATGAACAAGAACAGCGGCAACGGTCTCGATGCCCGTACCCGGGTCGAGATCAACACCGTGCTCAGCGAGGTGGCCAAGGAAAACGTCGAGGACCAGGGCCTGCAGGTGCGCGCGCGCCTGATGAAGGCCGCCAGCCTGCAGCAGGCCGGCGACCCGGAAACCGCCGCCAAGCTCACCGAGCAGGCCATGCAGCGCCTGGAGAAGATGGACCAGTTCTTCTCCGTGGAGGCGGCGCTGACGGTGGCCAAGCAGTTGCAGCAACTTGGCCAGGATGCGGCGGGTACCTCGATTCTCAAGGGTTGCGTGGAAACCTACGGCGACGACCCCAAGGTCATGCAGAGCGTCGCCAAGCTCACCGACGACCCGCTGGTGCTGGGGGCGGTGACCGAAGCCGTGGACCTCAACCGCCAGGGCGTGCGCAGCTACCAGGGCGGCCAGCTCAACGAAGCGCTGGGCATGTTCCGCAAGGCGTTGTCGTTGCAGCCGAAGAACATCAGCATCGCCCTGAACACCGCCCAGGCACTGCTGCGCATCGGCGGCGAGACGCCACCGCCGGCGCTGATGCAGGAGTGTCGCGACTGCCTCACCAGCGTGGCCGGCATTCCCGCCAGCGACAGTCGCTATGACCGTTACCGCAAACTGCACATCCGGGTCTTCGGCGCATGAACCAGGACAACCAGGGGCTGGACTTCTCCACGGTGATCGCCTCCACCGTGCACGACCTGAAAAACTCTCTTTCGGCGCTCACCCACGCCCACAGCCAGTGGCTGGCGCGCCTGCCCGAAGAGTTGCGCGGCGGTATCGAGCAGGGCGTGGTGGAGCATGAACTCAGCCACCTGAACGGCATGCTCGTGCAGTTGCTGGGGCTGTACAAGCTGGGCGTCAACCAGTTGCCCATCTGCCCCGACTACCACGAACTGGACGACTTCATCGAGGCCCAGCTGGCGGCCCAGGAAGACGTGATCAAGCACCGCGACATCCTCGCCACCTGGCGTATCGAGACCGAAAGCCCGTTGGGTTTCTTCGACCGTGAGCTGGTCGCCTCGGTGGTGGCCAACGTGCTTACCAACGCCATCCGCTATGCTGGGCACGCCCTGCTGATCAGCATCGAGGAAGAGGGCGAGCAGTTGGTGATCAGTGTCAACGACGATGGCGCCGGTTATCCACAGCGCATGCTCGAGCGCCAGCACGACTACGTGCAGGGCATCGATTCGCAGAGCGGCAGTACCGGACTGGGGTTGTACTTCGCCGCGCGAATTGCCGCGCTGCATGAGCGCAACGGCGTGCGCGGGCGGATCGAGATCGCCAATGGCGGTACGCTGGGGGGCGGCTTGTTCCGCTTGTACCTGCCTTGAACCGCAGCACGGCGTTGGCCGTCGTGCCGCCTCAGGCGCGAAGGGGCCGCGAAATGGCCGGTGCAGCCATCACTCGGCTGCTGCGCCTTCGAGCAGTTCGGCCAGCGCATCCGGCTGGCTCTTGAACGCCCGGGCGAACACGTCGCGGTTCTTGGCCATGTAGATACCGGCTTCCTCGACTTGCTGTTCGCTCAGCGACGGTACGGCTTTGTGCAGTACCTCGGCCAGGCGTTCGGCCAGTTCGAGCATCTTGTCGTGACGGTCTGCTTCGGCCTTATCCATGAACAAGCGCTCCGGGTCGCGGCTGCTGCGGTACACCACTTCGACGGCCATTCATCACCTCTGTGCCTTTTTGCTGATGGGGTTACGGATCACTGTATTTTTATACAGTACATCGCCAGGCCATCACCCTGCAACCGCAATGATGGCCCGGCAAACTGAAAATCAGCGTAGCCCACAGGTGCCCTGCGGCAATCGGCCGCCTTCCAAGACAGGGGCCGTGGCCCTTTAACTGCATGGCACAAGACCTTCAGCCGTATCTAGGAATCGAACATCGTGAACATCAAATGGGCAGAAAGACTGCGCAAGGGCCTGCACGGCTCCGCCGACTCGCTGGGCAACCTGTGCGTGGAAGCCTTCCACTACCTGGCGCTGTTCGGCATCGGCGCGATCACCGCCTATGCGGCGGTGGTGACCTTCCTGGACATGCTGGGCAAGGGCGGGGTCAGCGTCGATGACATCCTGCTGCTGTTCATCTACCTGGAGCTGGGGGCGATGGTGGGGATCTACTTCAAGACCAACCACATGCCGATCCGCTTCCTGCTCTACGTGGCGATCACTGCATTGACCCGCCTGCTGATCGGCGACGTCTCGCACCACAAGGCACCGGATGTCGGGCTGCTGTACGTGTGTGGCGGCATCCTGCTGCTGGCCTTCGCCATCCTGGTGGTGCGCTACGCCTCCTACCGCTACCCGTCGACCAAGGCGCTGGATGCCAGCGGCAAGGAAGTGGACGAGAGCAAGTAGCCCTCAGTTGGCAATGCCGGCGGCGGGAAAGCGCTGTTCGCCATGCCAGGTGCGGGTCAGGGCCGCCAGCACCTCAAGTGGGTTCTGCCCCAGCTCGATGGCCAGGCCCAGGCGGATGCTGTCGATGACCCGCTGCAGGCGCACCGGATCGTTGCGCTGGGCCTGGCTGATCAGGCGCCTGGCGACCACGCCGCTGTCGTCGGACAGGGTCAGCATGATGCTGCCGTCCAGGCGCTCGATGCTCAGGTTGACCCGGTATTCGGGGGCGAAGGCGGCGCTGATCTGGTCGAAAGGGTTGTTCATGGTCGGTCCTGCACTGAATGACTGCAGGGGTTGACCGGGGCAAGGGTGGGTTGGTTCAGGCCCGCTGATCGGCACGCAATGAAAACGCCCGGCGCAAGGCCGGGCGTTTTCATTGGACACATTCGAGTGTCAGGCGTCTGGATCGCTCTGCTCCAGGATAGCGCGCTTGCTGCGCAGCTTACCGTAGAAGTGTTCCAGCGCGTGGTTCAGCTTGCTGGCGGCACCATCGACGGCATGTTCCAGCGAAGTGGCGGTGTGGGTCACGGAAATCGGCTGGTGGCCTTTGGGGCGAGCCTCCATCTGGCAGCGTTTGTCGTGCGGTCCGGGCTTGGCGCCGTTGTCGTCGCGCAAGTGGACTTCGATACGGGTGAGGTCGTCCTCGTAACGTTCGAGGCTGCTCTGCAGTGTGCTGCGGACCCACTCGTTCAAGCGGACGTTGCCTTGGATCTGGTTGCTGCTGTTGACCTGGATTTGCATGATTCAATCCTTATTCAGCTTGCTCGCGAGAGGCGTGCCTAGGCCACTGAGGGCGTTGGGTTTTCTGCGCCTCTTGACTCTAAAGTCAGGCAACCGCCGGACGAATTCAAGCCCTTTTGCAAAATAAATTTCCTGTTGCAAATCGGCCCGCTCGCAGCGATACCTGCCGATCACTGCAATCAATGATGCTGTGACACGCACCTGGTGGCCCCTAAGCTCGGGCGCATCCATCTCATCCCTCGGGAGCGCCGCATGTCCAGCAACCCTCTGTTCCAGCCTTTCACCCTCGGCTCCCTCGACTTGCCGACCCGCGTGGTCATGGCGCCGATGACCCGTACCTTCTGCCCCGGCGGCGTGCCCCACGACGGCGTGGTCGAGTACTACCGCCGCCGTGCCGCCGCCGGTGTCGGCCTGATCATCACCGAGGGCACCACGGTCGGGCACAAGGCCGCCAACGGCTACCCCAACGTGCCGCGTTTCCACGGTGAGGATGCCCTGGCCGGCTGGAAGCGCGTGGTCGAGGCCGTGCATGCCGAGGGCGGGCGCATCGTGCCGCAGCTGTGGCACGTGGGCAGTGTGCGCCGCCTGGGTACCGAGCCGGACGCCGCGGTTCCGGGCTATGGCCCGAGCGGCAAGGAAAAGGACGGCCAGGTGCTGGTCCACGGCATGAGCCGGGAGGATATCCGCGAGGTGATCGCCGCCTTCGCCCAGGCGGCGCACGATGCCCAGGCCATCGGCATGGACGGCGTGGAGATCCATGGCGCTCACGGCTACCTGATCGACCAGTTCTTCTGGGACGCCAGCAATCGTCGCGATGACGAGTACGGCGGTGACCTGGCCGGGCGCTCGCGTTTCGCCATCGAACTGATCCAGGCCGTGCGCGCGGCCGTCGGCCCGGACTTTCCGATCATCCTGCGTTTCTCGCAATGGAAGCAGCAGGACTACAGCGCGCGCCTGGTGCAAACCCCCGAGGCCCTGGCAGCGTTCCTCAAGCCCTTGTCCGAGGCCGGCGTGGATATCTTCCACTGCTCCACCCGGCGCTTCTGGGAGCCGGAATTCGAGGGCAGCGAGCTGAACCTCGCCGGCTGGACCCGCCAGCTCACCGGCAAGCCGACCATCACCGTGGGCAGTGTCGGCCTGGACGGCGAGTTCCTGCAGTTCATGGTGGCCACCGACAAGGTGGCCAAGCCCGCCAGCCTCGAAGGGCTGTTGCGCCGCTTGCAGGACCAGGAGTTCGACCTGGTGGCCGTGGGCCGCGCCCTGCTGGTGGATGCCGAGTGGGCGCGCAAAGTGCGGGACGGGCGTGAGGACGATGTGCTGCCGTTCAGCCGTGAGGCGCTGACGACCCTGGCTTGATCACCAGCGGCGGGGCCTGTTCGCGGGCAGCATGCGGCTCGCGGCAGGCGCCGTACAAGTAGCCCTCGAACTGCTCGACGATCGCCAGCCAGCCCTGGCGGCTGGCGTGTTGGCGGGCATTGAGGCGCACCCGGCGCAGGGTTTCGCCTTCCTCCAGCAACCAGCAGGCGGCGTCGATGAACGCCGCCTGGTCCCCCGGCATGGCCAGGGCGCCGCTGTGGCCGTGGCGGATATGCTGGGCGGCGGCGGCCTCGTCGTAGGCGACCACGGCCAGGCCCGAGGCGAGCGCCTCGAGCACGACGTTGCCGAAGGTTTCGGTCAGGCTCGGGAACAGGAACAGGTCGCCGCTCGCGTAGTGCTCGGCCAGCACCTCGCCGCGCTGTGCGCCACAGAACATGGCATTGGGCAGTTGCTGTTCGAGCTGGCCACGCATCGGGCCATCGCCGACGATCACCAGGCGCAGCCGCCGCTGCGGATAGGCCTTGCCCAGGGCCTCCATGCAAGGGCGCAGCAGGGCCAGGTTCTTCTCTGCGGCCAGGCGCCCGACATGCAGCACGGCAATGTCATCCACACCCAGCCCCCACTGCTCGCGCAGGGCCTGATTGCGCCGTGCCGGGTTGAACAGGCTGGCGTCGACCCCGCGGGCCATCAGGCCGAGCCGTTCGAAGCCGCGGCGCTCCAGCTCCAGGCGCTGGCTGGCGCTGGGCACCAGGGTGATGGCGGTGCGCCGGTGGAACCAGCGCAGGTAGTGGGTGAGCAGTCGTGACAGCAGGCCCAGGCCATATTGTCCCGAATACTGCGGGAAGTTGGTGTGAAAGCCGCTGACCACCGCCACGCCCAGGCGCCGGGCGGCGCGCAGGGCGCTCAGGCCCAACGGGCCTTCGGTGGCGATGTACAGCACGTCCGGGCGTTGCCGGCGCCAGCGGCGCCACAGCTTGTGCATCGACACCTCGCCCCATTGCAGGCCCGGGTAGCCCGGCAATGGCCAACCCCGGCACAGCAGCAGGGTCTCGTCGTTGCCGGCCCCGTTGTCGGTGGCCTGGCGCGGGCGGATCAGCTCCACCTGGTGGCCGCGCAGGCGCAGCCCTTCGCTGAGGCGGCCAAGGGTGTTGGCCACGCCATTGATCTCGGGTGGGAAGGTTTCGCTGACCAGGGTGATACGCAGGGACGGTGTGCTCATGGGGAAAAGTCTGGGCCGCCCCCGTTGCGCCCATGTGACGCCTTTGTGACGTGCGCATGACGCCTGATTTCCGGCACTTGCACCCGTTTGAATATTTCCTTGCAACGCACTCAAGAACTCTTGTCACGCAGCCGATGCAGAGGCATTCGACTACAGGAATTCGCTCCGGGAGAGCGGCCATGTTCAACAGCAAACTGAAGAAAGAAATCCAGCAACTGCGCGAAGAGCTGATGTCCATCGAGCAGGTCAAGAACAGCCTCGACAGCGAGATGCTGGTGCTCCAGCTCGACCCCCAGGGGCGCATCGAGTCGGTAAACAACAACTTCGAGGCCGAGATGGGCTATCGCGCCGAGCAACTGATCGGGCGCAACATCGAAGAGATCGTGCCGGCGCATGTGAAGAAGCTCGATTTCTACCAGCGCATGAAGCACGCCATCACCCGTGGCGAGCACCTCAACGGCGCCTTCCGTCTGCTGCGCGGCAACGGTGACGAGGCCTGGCTGCGTTCGATCCTGCAACCGGTCAAGGACAGCCAGGGGCGTATCAAGTACTTCTCCCTGCACTCCAGCGACCTGACCCGCACCATCGAGACTTCCCGCGAGCACGAGAGCCTGATCAAGGCGCTGATGCGCTCCACCGCGGTGATCGAGTTCAACCTCGAAGGCCAGGTGCTGACCGCCAACGACCGTTTCCTGCAGACCATGGGCTACAGCCTGGAGCAGATCCGTGGCAAGTACCACCGCATATTCTGCGAGCCGGAGGAGGCCAACTCGGCGGCCTACCAGGAGTTCTGGAACCGGCTGCGCCGTGGCGAGTTCGTCGCCGAGCGTTTCAAGCGCATCGATGCCCATGGCCGCGTGGTCTGGCTGGAGGCTTCGTACAACCCGATCATCGACGCCCATGACGTGCTGTACAAGGTGGTCAAGTTCGCCACCGTGATCACCGATCAGGTCAACCAGGAATTGGCCGTGGCCCAGGCCGCCGACATCGCCTACACCACCTCGCTGGAGACCGACGACAGCGCGCGCAAGGCCACCGATGTGGTGACCCAGACCGTCGAGGTGATGCGTGGCCTGGAAGGCTCGATGCAGGACGCCGCCGATGGCATCCAGGCGCTGGACAAGCAGTCGAAGGTGATCGGCGCGATCATCAAGACCATCAGCGACATCGCCGGGCAGACCAACCTGCTGGCGCTCAACGCCGCCATCGAGGCCGCCCGCGCCGGCGAGCAGGGGCGTGGCTTTGCCGTGGTCGCCGACGAAGTGCGCCAGCTGGCCTCGCGCACCAGCAGCGCCACCGAGGAGATCGCCAAGGTGGTGCAGCAGAACGAACAGCTGGCCCAGGCCGCGGTGGACATCATCGACACCAGCAAGCGTCAGGCCGAGCAGGGCCTGGCCCTGGCCGCCGATACTGGCGGGGTGATCGTCGAGATCCAGGAAGGGGCGAAGAAGGTGGTGGATGCGGTGGGGCAGTTTTCCAGCCAGTTGAGCCACTGATTGGCTTCACACCGCCTGTGTAGGAGCGGCCTTGTGGCGCGAAAGGGCCGCAAAGCGGCCCCGGCGATCTCAGCTTGACGCATGAACCCTGGGGCGCTTCGCACCCTTTCGCGGCACAAGGCCGCTCCTACAGGATTGTGGGCGCTCAGGTGCGCTCACGCACCCAGAACAGCGTCGCCCCGGCCACCGCCGCCGGCATCATCAGCACGTTGACCCCCGGAATCATCAACGCGAGATAAGTGATCCCGCCAAAGCCCATCGACTGCCAGCGCTTCTGCCGCAGCCAGGCGAGCATGTCCTGCCAGCTCATCTTGTTGTTGTCCGCCGGGTAGTCGATGTACTGGATGGCCATCATCCAGATGCCGAACACCAACCACAGCGGCGCGGCGATCACGTTCACCACCGGGATGAACGAGAGGATGAACAGGCCGATGGCCCGCGGCAGGAAATAGCCCAGCTTGCGCATCTCGCGGCTGAGGGTGCGTGGCACCATGGCTACCAGCTCGGCCCAGCTGAAGGGCGGGAAGTTGTCCTGGCCACGCACCACCACCTCGACCTTTTCCGCCAGGAAACCGTTGAACGGCGCGGCGATGATGTTGGCCAGCAGGGTGAAGGTGAAGAACACCATCAACAGCACCAGGGCGACGAACAGCGGCCACAGGATGTAGGTGAGGAAACTCAGCCACTCGGGCAGGGTGGGCATCAGCGTATCGACCCACAGGCTGAACTGATGGCCGGCGAAGTAGATCAGGCCGCCGAACAGCAGCAGGTTGACCGCCAGGGGCAGCAGCACGAACAGGCGCAGGTTCGGGCTCAGGACCAGTTTCAGGCCCTCGCGCAGGTACTGGGGGCCGGACAGGACGGGGGCTTGCATCGGAATGCTCCGCTTGAGGAAAACGCGCTGACCTTACCGAGTTTGGCGCGTCGACGGAAGGAGCCGCACCTCTGGGAAACGGCGTGTAACAAAGCACTGGGACAATGGTTGTCGGATAGAGACTGTCTATAAGGTGGATTGTCGAAGGATATTTCCTTAATCTCTGCGGCCTCGCTACAGTGCGCTCAACTTTTTCGGTTTTGGACCAACGCGTTGTAGCCTTCCCCAAGTGCTGCGTGGGTCCCTTTTAATTCCAGCTGGCGCAACCGGCACCTAGATGCTGGACCCGTGCGGCCCGCTCGACAGGAGTTCGACATGTCTGAAGTACGTCATTCGCGCGTCATCATTCTCGGTTCCGGCCCTGCCGGTTACAGCGCCGCGGTATATGCCGCCCGCGCCAACCTCAAGCCGCTGCTGATCACCGGCATGCAGGCCGGCGGCCAGTTGACCACCACCACCGAAGTCGACAACTGGCCGGGCGACCCCCACGGCCTGACCGGCCCGGCCCTGATGCAGCGTATGCAGGAGCACGCCGAGCGCTTCGAGACCGAGATCGTCTTCGACCATATCAACGCCGTCGACCTGGCCAACAAGCCGTTCACCCTGCAGGGTGACAGCGGCACCTACACCTGCGACGCGCTGATCGTCGCCACCGGTGCCAGCGCCCGCTACCTGGGCCTGCCGTCGGAAGAGACCTTCATGGGCAAGGGCGTTTCGGCCTGCGCCACCTGCGACGGTTTCTTCTACCGCAACAAGCCGGTCGCCGTGGTCGGTGGCGGCAACACCGCAGTGGAAGAAGCACTGTACCTGGCCAACATCGCCAGCAAGGTGACCCTGGTCCACCGCCGCGACACCTTCCGCGCCGAGAAGATCCTGATCGACAAGCTGCACGCCCGTGTCGCCGAAGGCAAGATCGAGCTCAAGCTCAACGCCACCCTGGACGAAGTGCTGGGTGACAACATGGGCGTGACCGGTGCGCGCCTGAAGAACAACGACGGCAGCTTCGACGAAATCAAGGTCGACGGCGTGTTCATCGCCATCGGTCACACCCCGAACACCTCGCTGTTCGAAGGCCAGCTGACCTTGAAGGACGGCTACCTGGTGGTCCACGGCGGCCGTGAAGGCAATGCCACCGCCACCAACGTCGAGGGCGTGTTCGCCGCCGGCGACGTGGCCGACCACGTCTACCGCCAGGCCATCACCTCGGCCGGCGCCGGCTGCATGGCGGCCCTGGACGTCGAGCGCTACCTGGACGGCCTGGCCAACGCCGCGCACTGATCCAGCCTTTGCCGCTGCCAAGCATTCCACTGTAGGAGCGGCCTTGTGCCGCGAAAGGGCCGCAAAGCGGCCCCGGCAGTTTCAGCGGTCCACCGAGACAGGGGCTGCTGTGCAGCCCTTTCGCGGCGCAAGGCCGCTCCTACAGGGATTGTGCATGGCATGTGGGAGTGCCCCGCGATAAAAAAACCGGCCATCTGGCCGGTTTTTTCATGCCTTGCGAAAACCTCAGAGGCTCAGGCGCATCGACAGGTCCACCGCCTTCACATCCTTGGTCATCGCGCCGATGGAGATGTAGTCCACCCCCGTCTCGGCGATCACCCGCAGGGTGGTCTCGTTGACGCCGCCGCTGGCCTCCAGCTTGGCCTTGCCGGCGGTGATGCGCACCGCTTCGCGCATCTCGTCCAGGGTCAGCTCGTCGAGCATGACGATATCGGCCCCGGCCGCCAGCGCCTGGCGCAGTTCGTCCAGGCTTTCCACCTCGATCTCCACCGGCTTGCCCGGAGCGATGCGGTGCGCCGCCGCCACGGCCTCGGCCACGCCACCGCTGGCGGCGATATGGTTTTCCTTGATCAGGAAGGCGTCGTACAGGCCGATGCGATGGTTGTGGCAGCCGCCGCAGGTGACCGCGTACTTCTGCGCCAGGCGCAGGCCGGGCAGGGTCTTGCGGGTGTCGAGCAGACGCACCTGGGTGCCTTCCACCAGGTCGGCCAGGAAGCGCGCGCGGGTTGCCACACCCGAGAGCAATTGCAGGAAGTTCAATGCCGAGCGTTCGCCGCTGAGCAGCGAGCGCGCCGGGCCTTCGAGGTGGAACAGCACCTGGTTGGCCGTGGCCCGCTCACCGTCGGCCACCTGCCAGTGCACCGCCACCCGTGGGTCGAGCTGGCGGAATACCGTATCGACCCAGGCGGTGCCGGCGATCACGCAGTCCTCGCGGGTGATGATGGTCGCCTTGGCCAGGCGCTCGGCCGGGATCAGCTGGGCGGTGATGTCGCCGCTGCCGATGTCCTCGAGCAGCGCGCGGCGCACGTTGGCTTCGATTTCGGCAGTCAGGTCGGCGAGGCGTAGGTTCGGCATGGTCGGCTCCACAAGCTAGGTGCCGGCGATTATAGGGCAGGGGGGCTGCGTGTACAGCTGCCGGGCCGATGACCTTTGGTCAGGCGGTTTGAGCATTCTTGCGAACGCACTGTCAGTTGAGGCGTGCGAAAGGCGTGCTGGCAGCTATCAGTGTTTTCACTGATAATAGCGCCCAGTATTTGGCGTCATAGCTTTGACGATTTCCTTCCAGTCGAACAACGTAACATCCAGCAAGGAGTCCGGGATGCATGATGAAGGCAAGGTGGTGCCCCTGGCGGCTGCCATCGACCGGGGTGCGCGCGCGCCCTCGCCATGCCTTCCCGTGCTGCTCCTGCAGGTGCGCGACAAGGCTGCCCTGCAATTGCGCCAGGGCTTGCAGGCGCTATTCGACAATGCCGACGACACCCTGTTCGAAATGGCCGACAAGGCCAGTGGTCGCCTCGATCAGAACCTCTACTTCGAAGCCATGCGCGACCTGCGCCTCAAGCGCAAGAGTATTGAACGAGGTTTCCTCGACACTTTCTACGAGGCCTTCGCCCGCATCGGCCAGGGCGACGGGCTCGAGTCCCTGGTCAGGGCGCAGACACAGGACAAGCCGTCGCTGGAGCGCTCGGTGGCCGTGCAGACCATGGTCGACCGGGTGTTGTCCCGCGACGGCTTCCTGTTGGAGCAGTTGAACCTGCGCTTCACCACGCTGCTGGAGCTGCCGCTGGCCAGCGCAGGCAATCCCCTGGGCCCTGGCAACCTGTGTGGCTACTTCCTGGACGCCGGGCGTAACCTGGGGGTTGGCGCCAGCGTCAAGATGGTGCTGCTCAAGCTGTTCGAGCGCTACGTGCTGCGCGACCTCGACTTGCTCTACGGCGAGGCCAGCCAGTTGCTCGCCAGCGCCGGTGTACTGCCGCAGCTGATGCCCGCCCCGCGGCGCCGCGCCGAGGACCGGCGCAGCATCGCCCGGCGCGTTCCGGCCAGCCCGGCGCTGGGCGGCTTGTCCGACTCCGCCGGCCAGGCTTTCTTTGCCTCGGTGCAGACGCTGCTGGCGCCGGTGCGCGGGCGTGTCGCGCCGCGGCTGCAGGCGGCCGGATCCGCGCAGCCGACCAGCACCGGCGACCTGCTGCGCCTGCTCACCCACCTGCAGCACTATGTGCCGGCCCCTGGCGAGCCGGATGACTTCAACCTCGGCCAGCAGCTGGAGCAGTTGTTGCTGCGGGTCAGCGTGCGCAGCGGTACGCGGCGGCGGATCGCCACCGACGACGAGGACACGATCAACCTGGTCGACCTGCTGTTCGCCTACATCCAGGGCGACGACAACCTGCCGGCCAGCCTGCGGGCGCTGATCGTCCGCCTGCATATCCCGGTGCTCAAGGTCGCGCTGATCGACAAGGGCATGTTCAGCCGCGCCAGCCACCCGGCGCGCCGCCTGCTCAACGAGATCGCCGCCGTGGCCATCGGCTGGGAGAGCGATGCCGAGGGGCTGCGCGACAGCTTGCACCTGCGGGTCGAGCGCATCGTCCAGCGCCTGCTCAATGACTTTTCCGACGACTGTGCAGTGTTCAACGAACTGCTCGATGAGTTTCTCGCCTTCAGCCAGGACGAGCGCCGGCGCAACGAACTCCTCGAACAGCGCACCCGCGACGCCGAGGAGGGGCGTGCCCGTGCCTTGCAGGCTCGCCAGCGGGTACAGCAGGAGTTGAACGACCGCCTGCATGGCCGGGTACTGCCGCAGGTGGTGGTGCAGATGCTGGTGCAGTCCTGGAGCCAGGTGCTGCTGCTGGCCTGGTTGAAGCAGGGCGAGGCCTCGCCGGCCTGGGCCGACGCCCTGGCGACGGTGGACGACCTGCTGGTCAGCATTGCCCCGTACCGTGAGCCACAGCGTCTGCTGGAGCAGGTGCCGGGCCTGCTCAAGGCGCTGCGCGACGGCCTGGCGGGGGTGGCGCTGGACTCCGCCGCCACTCGTGATTTCTTCCTGCAACTGGAAAAACTGCACCTGCGTGCCTGCGGTGGCACGCCGGAGCCGGACGCCGCATTGGATGAAGTGTGGCTGGAGGAGGCTATCGTGCTGGCGGTCAGCGACGAGTCCGCCCTTGCCCCTGGCCTGCCGCTCGATGACCAGGAGCCGGCATTGCGCCAGGTGCAGCGCCTGCAGGTCGGCACCTGGGTCGAGGTGATGGACGACGACGAGCCGCTGCGCTGCAAGCTGGTGGCGCGCATCGACAGCAATGATCGCCTGGTCTTCACCAACCGCACCGGCATGAAGGTGCGCGAATGGAACCGCATGGGCCTTGCCCTGGCCCTGCGCCGTGGCGAGGTGCGCCTGCTGGACGACGGCCTGCTGTTCGAGCGAGCGCTGGAAGCGGTGCTGGAGCAGTTGCGCGGGCAGCAGGCCCAACAGAGCTGAATTTCCCTACACAATCATTTACATGCAAGCACCGGCCGGCCACGGCATACTGGGCACCTGTCTCGGGCGTCATTTCAGGATCTGCACCATGCAATTGGACCGTGCGACCGGCTGGTTCAGCGGCGTCAGCCACTGCCCCTCGCCGAACTTCAACGCCCGCCCCGAGGGCGAGGCCATCGCGCTGCTGGTCATCCACAACATCAGCCTGCCACCGGCCTGCTTCGGCACCGGCAAGGTGCAGCAGTTCTTCCAGAATCGCCTGGATCCGAATGAGCACCCCTATTTTGCCAGCATCAACCACCTGACCGTCTCGGCGCACCTGTTCGTCGAGCGCGATGGCGCGGCGACCCAGTTCGTTTCGTTGCTCGACCGCGCCTGGCATGCCGGCGTGTCGCGCTTCGGCGAGCGCGAGGGCTGCAACGATTTTTCCATCGGCATCGAACTGGAGGGCACCGACGAGCTGCCCTACACCGATGCCCAGTACGCCACCCTGGAGCGCCTGACCCGCGAGATCCGCGCGGCATGGCCTGTGATCGACGCCCAGCGCATCTGTGGCCACAGCGACATCGCCCCGCAGCGCAAGACCGATCCGGGCCCGGCCTTCGACTGGCCGCGCTACCGGGCCGCGCTGCAACGCAACGAGGACAAGGCATGAGTTTTCTGGTGTTGGTGCTGGCGCTGTGGGTCGAGAAGTTCTCGGCCCTGCGTCAGCGGTTGCAGCGCGACGGCTTCTACCTGGGCGAGCTGGTGCGCCTGGAGCGCAGCGGCAAGGTCCACCCGTGGTGGACGCTGGGCATCCTGGTCCTGGCGCCGGTGGCGTTGCTCGTGCTGCTGTTGCATGTGCTGGAGCCGGTGGCCTACGGTCTGCTGGCGTTGCCGGTGCACCTGCTGGTGCTGGTCTACAGCCTCGGCCGAGGCGATGTGAAGGCGGCGCTCGGGCCGTTTCGCGACGCCTGGCGCCGCGGTGACGACCAGGCTGCGCTGCATGTGGCCGAACGCGACCTGGGGCTGGCTGCCGACGATGCCCAGAGCCTGATCAAGCGGGTCCAGGGCCACCTGCTGTGGCAGGCCTACCAGAGCTTCTTCGCGGTGATCTTCTGGTACTTCCTGCTCGGCCCGGGGGCGGCGCTGGCCTACCGCCTGCTGGCGCTGACCATGGACCACAGCCGCCAGCCGGCGCTGCAAACCCTGGCCGGGCAATTGCGTCATGCCATGGACTGGCTGCCGGTGCGGGTGATGACGGTGAGCTTCGCGCTGGTCGGCAACTTCGTCGCGGTGACCCGGGTGATGTTGCACGAGCTGCTCGATTGGCACGTCAGCGCCGGGCACCTGGTGGCTAAGGTCGGTCGGGTGGCCGACGATATTCCCGAGGAGGAAGACCGCCAGCATGGCCTGGAGCGCCTGGACAGCCTGTGGGAGCTGCTGCTGCGCTGCGCCGTGTTGTGGTATGCCTGCTTCGCCCTGTGGACCGTGCTGGTCTGAAAACTTTAATCACCTCCTTGTAGGAGCGGCTTCAGCCGCGATCACCCGCGAAGCGGGTGCCAGACTCCGCGGTGCCCGCATCGCGGCTAAAGCCGCTCCTACCGAACCGCGCTTAACCATAAGTTACAAACCTTGATTCCAATCTGCGCTATACAAAGCCACTGGCCCTAGATGGCCTTGTGCTACCCCGCAGAACAACAAGAATTCAAGGAGGTGACCTGTGAAGCGTCTGCTCTATCCGGCCATCGCACTGATGAACCGGCTGAGCTTCGGCATGAAGTTCAGCCTGATCAGCGTCCTGTTCTTCCTGCCCATGCTGGTCACCAGTTTTTACCTGGTCCGTGACGCCTATAACCAGCTGCAGGCCACCCGCGGCGAACTGCAGGGGCTAGCGCCGCTGTCCGAAAGCCTGGCCTTGCGCGGCGATCTGGAGACCCTGGGCAACCTGCTGCAGATCAACGCTGTGCTGGGCCAGTCGGGCCAGGCTGGCGATGTGGAAAGCCGCATCGGTGCCCTGCAGGACAAGGTCCAGGCCCGGCTCGACGGCCTCAAGGGCAGCGACCCGGCGCTCGAGGCCAAGCGTGCCGAGCTGGCCGAGGCCTTTGCCCGCGCCCGTGAGGAAAGCTCGCTGCAGAACAAGGCGGCGCTGTTCGACAAGTTGCTGGCCCAGGCCCAAGTGCTGGGCAAGCTGGTCGCCAGCCAGTCGGGCTTGAACCAGGACAGCCAGGCTTCGGTGCGCCAGCTGAGCGAACTGGTCGGCAACGCCACGGCGCAGGTCACCCAGGCCCTGGGCGAAGGCCGGGCGATGGGCGCGGTGGCTCTCGGCCGCGGTTTCATGGATTCCTCGGGCAGCGCGCGCTTCGAAGACCTGCTGCAGCGCCTGGAGCGGCTGTCCGCCGACTATGCCATCCGTCTCGACGATGTCCTGGCCAGCGATGCCGGGCTCAGGGCCGCGCTGGCCAGCGATGCCCAGGCCAGCCAGGCCACGGTCAAGCAGGCCGCGACCCTGTTCGAGGACCAGGTGGTGGTGGCCGAGACCCTGGATGCGCCCTGGGCCGGCTTCTACCAGCAGACCAGCGACCTGATGGCGCAGACCTACCGCTTCAACGATGCCGTCCTTGCCCACCTGCACGGCCAGCTGGAGGAGCGCCTGGGCGAGCACCGCCTGCGCACGATCGCGCTGGTCGCGGCCCTGGCCACGGTGTTCGCGCTGATCATCTACCTGTACGGCGGCTTCTACGTCTCCACCCGGGAAACCCTCGGCAACCTGGGCAACGCCATGGACAAGGTGGCCGCCGGCGACATGACCATCAGCTTCAAGGCTAACAGCCAGGACGAACTGGGCGAGTTGGGGCGTGGCTTCAACGAGACGGTACGGCGCATTCGCGGGCTGATCGAGCAGGTCGGCAAGACCGTGACCACGGTGGAGGAGCAGGCCGGGCAGGTGCTGTCGGTGTCGAGCCGCAGCAACCAGGCGGTCAGCGGCCAGCGCGAGCAGATCGAGCAGGTGGCCACGGCCATGAACCAGATGAGCGCCACCGCGCAGGAGGTTGCCCGCAGCGCCGCCCTGGCCGCCGAAGGCGCGCAGCGGGTCAACCACGAGAGCGCCTCGGGCCGCGACCTGGTGGAAAGCCAGCAGGGCAGCATCGCCCGCCTGGCCGGCGAGATCGACCAGAGCGTGGCGGCGGTGAACCAGCTGGCGGGCGACAGCCAGGCCATCGGCCGGGTGCTGGAAGTGATCCGCAGCATCGCCGAGCAGACCAACCTGCTGGCCCTCAACGCCGCCATCGAGGCGGCCCGGGCCGGCGAGCAGGGCAGGGGCTTCGCCGTGGTCGCCGACGAAGTGCGGACCCTGGCCCGGCGCACCCAGGACTCCACCGAAGAGATCGCGCAGATGATCCAGCGCCTGCAGGATGGCGTGGGCGCGGCGGTGCGGGTGATGGGCAGCAGCCACCAGATGGCCGCCGGTACCGTGGACGAGGCGCGCCAGGTGCAACAGGCGCTGGGCAATATCCTTGGCGCGGTGGGCGGGATCGTCGAGCAGAACCAGCAGATCGCCGCCGCCGTCGAGCAGCAGACCGCCGTGGCCCACGACATCGACCAGAACATCGTGGCGATCAACCGCGCAGCGCAGGACACCACCGAGGGCGCCTGCCAGACCGAGGACGCCAGCCGGGCGTTGTCGGCGCAGGTGGTGGAGCTCAAGCGGTTGATCGGGGCGTTCAGGGTCTGATCGAGGGCAGCGTGAATCCCGTGTAGGAGCGGCCTTGCGCCGCGAAAGGGCCGCAACGCGGCCCCAGCGATCTTTGTGTCAACACCGAAATCCTGGGGCTGCTACGCAGCCCTATCGCGGCGCAAGGCCGCTCCTACAGGGACCGCGTCGGTCTACCAGCCAAACACCTCGCAGGCATTGCGACTGCTGGCCTCGGCCAGCAGCCCCGGCTCGATCCCCATGACTTCGGCCAGCGCCCCGGCAATCTCGGGTAGATGCTCCGGGCTGTTGCGCTGCCCCGGGAACATCGCCGGCGCCATGTCCGGCGCGTCGGTCTCCAGCACCACGCTGTCCAGCGGTAGCCTTGGCAGGGTCTTGCGCAGGCGTAACGCCTGGGGCCAGGTGCCGGCACCGCCGAGTCCCAGCTTGAAGCCGAGCTTGATGTATTCCCGCGCCTCTTCGTAGCTGCCGGCAAAGGCATGGATGATCCCCGCCCGCGCCGGCTTGTAGCGCTTGAGCGTGGCGATTACCTGGGCGTGGCTGCGGCGCACGTGCAGCAGTGACGGCAGTTCGAAGTCGCAGGCCAGTTGCAGCTGGGCTTCGAACAATGCCTGCTGGCGCGTCGGGTCCAGTTCGGGCAGGTAGAAGTCCAGGCCGAACTCACCCACCGCGCACAGCCGCGGATCGCCGCGCAGGCGTTCCAGCCAGTCGCGTAGCTGCGCCAGGTGTTCGGGGCGGTGCTGCTCAAGGTAGATCGGGTGCAGCCCCAGCGCCGCGTACACGCCTTGGTTGGCGCAGGCCAGGTCCCAGACCCGCTGGAAATTGTCCTGGTACACCCCCAGCACCACCACGCGCTCCACCCCGCGCGCCGCCGCGTTGGCCAGCAGGCGCGGGCGGTCGGCATCGAAGTCGGGGAAGTCGAGGTGGGTGTGGGTGTCGATCAGGCGCATGTTCAGGCCTTGGCGATCCGTTGCTTGAAGGTGCGGCCGATGGCGTGCACGCCGGGCTCGTAGCGCTTGTCCTCGATGGCGGCCAGGGCCAGTTCCAGCGCGGTGGCGGCGATCAGGCCGTGCTGCTGGGCCATGGCGTTGACCGGCAGCGGCAGGAAATCGAGCAGCTGGTTGTCGCCGAAGGTGCCCAGTTGCAGCTCGCGGGATCCCTCAGGGCGCGCCTGGAGCGTGTCGAACACGCCTTGCAGCAGCACGTAGGAGGTGGTCACCAGGGCATCCGGCAGACCGCCCAGCTCGTCGATCAGTTGCTGCATCAGGCGCTGGCCGCATTCACGGCTGAAGGCCTCGCCCTGGTAGCGGCGCACGTCGCCGTCGAAGCCTTGCAGGGCCTCGTCGAAGCCACCGGCGCGGGCCTGGCTCACCGACAGCTCGGGGCGCGCGCCAATCAGGGCGATGCTGCGCGGGCGGGTTTTCAAAAGGCTCTGTGCCAGCTGACGGCTGGCGTCGCGGTCGTCGCTGATCACCGAGCAGAAATGCGCCGGGTCCAGGCGTCGGTCGATGGCGATCACCGGCAGGCCCTTGGCTTGCAGCTCACGGTAGCTGTCGTCTTCCGGCGGCAGGCAGCTGGCGACGAACAGTGCGTCGCAGCGGCGGGCGCGGAACAGCTGCTGCAACTGGCGTTCGCTGTCGGGCTGGTCGTCGCTGCTGGCGATCAGCAGTTGGTAGCCACGGGCACGGGCGCCTTGTTCCAGTTGCTTGGCGATGCGGGCGTAGCTGGGGTTCTCCAGATCCGGGAGAATGAAGCCCAGGGTGCGCGTGTGGCGGCTGCGCAGGCCGGCGGCCTGGGGGTTGGGCGTGAAGCCATGGGCCTCGACCACCGCACGCACGCGCTCGACGGTGCTGTTGCTGATGCGCTGTTGTTCGGCCTTGCCATTGATGACGTAGCTGGCGGTGGTCACGGACACACCGGCCAGACGGGCGATATCGCTGAGTTTCACCGAATTTTCCTTGTTGTTTCCGGGACTGGCCACGGGGCTGGACCGGCTAGTTTCACCCATCTACGGTCCCGCGCGCAGACGACCATTGTCGCAATTGTCCGACAGGATGGGGCTTTTTCGTTGGCAGATTATCGAGTAACGTGGCCACTTGGTCAGATTAAACGTTTCAGCAAAACGAAATTTCCTGCCTGGAAATGAGTATTCGCCCGTTGCGCTGATCGTTTTGGCGGCTTTTGCCGTCGAATTCCACAACAATACCTCGGTAGCCGACGGGGCTGCCGCAAAAGGAGAGGGTCATGCTCGAGCTTGCCGTGGAGCAGATTGCCATGGGCCAGCGTGCCGCCGACAAGGGCGAGGCACTGGCGTTGCTGGCTGATCGACTGGTTGCCGATGGCCTGGTCGCCGAGGGCTACCTGGCGGGGCTGCAGGCCCGGGAGGCGCAGGGCTCGACCTTCCTCGGCCAGGGTATCGCCATTCCCCACGGCACGCCGCAGACCCGCGAGCTGGTGTTCGCCACCGGTGTGCGCCTGCTGCAGTTCCCCGATGGCGTGGACTGGGGCGACGGCCAGATCGTCTACCTGGCCATTGGCATCGCCGCCCGCTCCGATGAACACCTGCGTCTTCTACAACTGCTGACCCGCGCCCTGGGCGAAACCGACCTGGCCGAGGCTCTGCGCCGGGCCAGCAGCGCCGAGGCGCTGCTCAAACTGCTGCAAGGGGCGCCGCGTGAGCTGGCGCTGGATGCCCAGTTGGTCGGCCTCAACCTGGCGGCGGACGACTTCGACGAGCTGGCCTGGCGCGGCGCTCGCCTGCTGCACCGCGCCGGTTGTGCCGACAGCGGCTTTGCCGCCGTGCTGCAGCAGACCGAGCCGCTGCCACTGGGCGAAGGCCTGTGGTGGCTGCACAGCGAACGCGAGGTGCGCCAGCCGGGCCTGGCCTTCGTTACCCCGCAACAACCCCTGCGCTACCGCGACCAGCCGCTCAATGGCCTGTTCTGCCTGGCCAGCCTCGGCGCTGCCCACCAGGCCTTGCTCGAGCGCCTGTGCGAGGTGCTGATCGAGGGGCGCGGGCAGATGCTTTACCAGGCTACCAGCAGCCGCGCCGTGCTCGAAGTGCTCGGCGGCGAGGCGCCTGCCGACTGGCCCAGCGCCCGGGTGGTACTGGCCAACGCCCATGGCCTGCATGCGCGTCCGGCCAAGGTGCTGGCGCAGTTGGCCAAGGGTTTCGAGGGTGAGATTCGTTTGCGCGTGCAAGGCAGCGACCAGCCCGCCGTCTCGGTGAAGAGCCTGAGCAAGCTGCTGAGCCTCGGTGCCCGTCGCGGTCAGGTGCTGGAGTTGATCGCCGAACCTGGCATCGCCGCCGACGTCTTGCCTGTGTTGCTGGCAGCTATCGAGCAGGGCCTGGGCGAAGAGGTCGAGCCCTTGCTGCAAATGCTGGTGCTGGAGGAATCACCGGTCGAGATTCTCCAGGCGCCCGTACCCGGCAGTACCGTGCAGGGTGTCGCGGCCGCGCCGGGCATCGCCAGTGGCCCGGCCCATGTGTGCGTCGAGCGCGAGATCGACTACCCGCTGCGCGGTGAGTCGCCTGGCCAGGAGCGCGCCAGGTTGCGAGCGGCCATCGACAAGGTGCACGCCGACCTGCAGGCCCTGGTGCAACGCAGCGACAAGGCCATCGGCGAAATTTTCATCACCCACCAGGAAATGCTGGCCGATCCGGCCCTGACCGATGACGTCGAGCTGCGCCTGGCCCAGGGCGAGAGCGCCGCCGCCGCGTGGATGGCAGTGATCGAGAACGCCGCCCGCCAGCAGGAGGCGCTGCACGATGCGCTGCTGGCCGAGCGCGCCGCCGACCTGCGCGATATCGGTCGCCGTGTGCTGGCCCAGTTGTGTGGCGTGCAGGCGGTGGTCGAGCCCGAGCAGCCCTACGTGCTGGTGATGGCCGAGGTGGGCCCGTCCGATGTGGCGCGCCTGGACCCGGCGCGGGTCGCCGGCATCATCACCGCCCAGGGCGGCGCCACGGCCCACAGCGCCATCGTCGCCCGGGCCCTGGGCATCCCGGCGGTGGTCGGTGCCGGCGCGGCAGTGCTGCTGCTGGAGAGCGGCACGCCGCTGCTGCTCGATGGCCAGCGCGGGCAGGTCGAGGTCGCGCCGCCCGAGGCCCGCTTGCAACGGGCGCTGGCCGAGCGCGATGCCCGCGAGCGGCGCTTGCAGATCGCCTGGGCCAACCGCCATGAGCCGGCCCTGACCCGCGACGGCCACGCGGTCGAAGTGTTCGCCAACATCGGCGAAAGCAGTGGCATCGACAAGGTAGTGGAGCAGGGTGCCGAAGGCGTCGGCCTGCTGCGCACCGAGCTGATTTTCATGGCCCACCCGCAACTGCCCGATGTGGCCACCCAGGAGGCCGAGTACCGCCGGGTGCTCGACGGCCTGTGCGGACGCCCGCTGGTGGTGCGTACCCTCGATGTGGGCGGCGACAAGCCCTTGCCGTACTGGCCGATCGCGGCGGAAGAGAACCCGTTCCTCGGCGTGCGCGGCGTGCGTCTGACCCTGCAACGCCCGCAGGTGATGGAAGAGCAACTGCGGGCCCTGCTGCGCGCAGCGGACAATCGCCCGCTGCGCATCATGTTCCCCATGGTCGGCCAGCTCCATGAATGGCGCGCCGCCAAGGCCATGGTCGAGCGCCTGCGCCAGGAAATTCCGGTGGCCGACCTGCAAGTGGGCATCATGGTCGAGGTACCGTCGGCCGCCTTGCTGGCGCCGCAGTTGGCCCGCGAGGTGGACTTCTTCAGCATCGGCACCAACGACCTGACCCAGTACACCCTGGCCATCGACCGTGGCCACCCAAGCCTCTCGGCCCAGGCCGACGGCCTGCACCCGGCGGTGCTCAATCTGATCGACATGACCGTGCGCGCCGCCCATGCCCAGGGCAAGTGGGTGGGCGTGTGCGGCGAGCTGGCGGCCGATCCGCAGGCCGTGGCCGTGCTGCTGGGCCTGGACGTGGACGAACTGAGCGTCGCCGCCCGCAGCATCCCTGAAGTCAAGGCACTGGTGCGCCAGGCCGACCTTTCGACGGCCCGCGCCCTGGCGCGCGAGGCCCTGCAACAAGACAGCGCCGAGGCAGTCCGGGCGCTGGTGGAGCGTTACTGATGGCCAAGATTCTCACCCTCACCCTCAACCCGGCGCTGGATATCACCATCAGCCTCGATCGCCTGCGCCCCGGCGCGGTCAACCGTAGCCAGGCCCAGCACAGCCATGCCGCCGGCAAGGGGCTGAACGTCGCCCAGGTGCTGGCCGACCTGGGCCACCGCGTGACCGTCGGCGGTTTTCTCGGGCTCGACAACCTGGCGCCGTTCGAGGCGCTGATTGCCTGGCGTGGGTTCGCCGACTGCTTCGTCCGTGTGCCCGGCGAGACCCGCAGCAACATCAAGCTGGTCGAGGCCGATGGCCAGGTCACCGATATCAACGGCCCCGGGCCTGAAGTCGACGAGGCCGCCCGCGACGCCTTGCTGCAACGTCTGGCCGAGGTGGCCCCGGGGCATGACGCCGTGGTGGTGGCCGGTAGCCTGCCGCGGGGGATCAGCCCCGAATGGCTGCGCGAGCTGCTGCTGATGCTCAAGTCGCAGGGATTGAAGGTGGCCCTGGACAGCAGCGGCGAGGCCTTGCGCGCCGGCCTCGAGGCCGCGCCCTGGCTGGTCAAGCCCAATACCGAGGAACTCGGCGAGGTGCTCGGGCAGCCTGTGCTTGACGCGGCCGGCCAGCGCGGCGCCGCGCAGCGCTTGCTGGCCAGCGGCGTCGAGCATGTGGTGGTGTCCCAGGGCGAGCAGGGCGTGACCTGGTTCGCCGCCGGCCTGGCGCTGCATGCGCAACCGTCGAAGGTGCGCATCGCCAGCACCGTCGGCGCCGGTGATTCACTGGTCGCCGGCATGGTCCATGGCCTGCTCCAGGCCGAAGCGCCCGCCGCCACCTTGCGCCGCGCCACCGCCATCGCCGCCCAGGCGGTCACCCAGGTCGGCTTCGGCATCCACGATCGCGAGCAACTGGCCCTGCTGGAGGCCGCCGTGCACCTGGCAGAACAACAAGAAGAGGGCTGCTGATGAACATTGCCATTGTCACCGCCTGCCCCAACGGGCAGGTGTCCAGCGTGCTCAGCGCCCGCCTGTTGGCCGCCGTGGCCCAGCGTCGGGGCTGGAGCACCAGTGTCGAGGTGCAGGATGCCGAGCACCCCGAGCGTCGCCTGACTGCGGCGCAGATCCTTGATGCCGACTGGGTGCTGGTGGTCAGCACCGGGCCGATGGACCTGGCGCGCTTCGCGGGCAAGCGCCTGTATCAGAGCACGCCGGCCCAGGCACTGGCGGACCGCGAGGGGTTTCTTGACCAAGCCGCCGCCGAGGCGCGGGTACACGAGCCGGCGCCGGCCCCGCAGGGCAGCGCGTCGAAAATCGTCGCGGTGACTGCCTGCCCGACCGGCGTGGCCCACACCTTCATGGCCGCCGAAGCGCTGCAACAGGCGGCGCAGGCCATGGGCTACCGGCTCACCGTGGAGACCCAGGGCTCGGTCGGCGCGCGCAACCCGCTGCCGGCCGAAGCCATCGCCGAGGCCGACGTGGTGCTGCTGGCCGCCGATATCGAAGTGCCGGCTGCGCGTTTCGCCGGCAAGCGCATCTATCGTTGCGGTACCGGCATCGCCCTCAAGCAGGCCCGCGCCACGCTGGACAAGGCACTGGCCGAGGGCAAGGTGGAGGCTGCGGGGGATGCGCCTGGCGCGGTGCAGCAGGCCGAGAAGACGGGCGTCTACAAGCACCTGCTGACCGGGGTGTCGTTCATGCTGCCGATGGTGGTGGCCGGCGGCCTGCTGATTGCCTTGTCGTTCGTGTTCGGCATCGAGGCCTACAAGGAGGCCGGCACGCTGCCCGCCGCGCTGATGCAGATTGGTGGTGAGGCGGCGTTCAAGCTGATGGTGCCGCTGCTCGCCGGCTACATCGCCTGGTCCATCGCCGACCGTCCGGGGCTGGCGCCCGGGATGATCGGCGGCTTGCTGGCGAGCACGCTGGGGGCGGGGTTCATTGGCGGCATCGTCGCCGGCTTCCTGGCCGGCTACAGCGCCAAGGCCATCGCCCGTTGGGTGCGCCTGCCCAGTAGCCTCGACGCGCTCAAGCCGATCCTTATCATCCCGCTGCTGGCCAGCCTGTTCACCGGCCTGGTGATGATCTATGTGGTCGGCCAGCCCGTGGCCGCCATGCTCGAAGGGCTGACCCACTTCCTCGACAGCATGGGCACTACCAACGCCATCCTGCTCGGGCTGCTGCTCGGCGGCATGATGTGTGTGGACCTGGGCGGCCCGATCAACAAGGCCGCCTATGCGTTCTCGGTAGGGCTGCTGGCGTCGTCGAGCTACGCGCCGATGGCCGCGACCATGGCCGCCGGCATGGTGCCGCCGATCGGCCTGGGCATCGCCACCTTCCTGGCCCGACGCAAGTTCGCCCAGAGCGAGCGCGAGGCCGGCAAGGCCGCGCTGGCGCTGGGGCTGTGCTTCATCTCTGAAGGGGCGATCCCGTTCGCCGCCAAGGACCCGTTGCGGGTGATCCCGGCGAGCATCGCCGGTGGCGCGCTGACCGGGGCCTTGTCGATGTACTTCGGCTGCAAGCTGATGGCGCCCCATGGCGGCCTGTTCGTGCTGCTGATCCCCAACGCGATCAACCATGCGCTGCTGTACCTGCTGGCGATCGTGGCCGGCAGCCTGCTGACGGCGGTGGTGTATGCCGTGATCAAGAAGAGCGAACAGGTGGAGATGGTGGTGGCGCCGGCCAAGGGGTAGCCAGGCCCGGCGCAATCCCTGTAGGAGCGGCCTCGTGCCGCGAAAGGGGCGCGGAGCGGCCCCAGGATTTCAGCGTCATACACAGTGAATGGGGCTGCTTTGCAGCCCTTTCGCGGCACAAGGCCGCTCCTACAGAGGGTGCGGTCAGCCCCGCGTCTTGCCCCGCAACGGCTTCAGCAGATCGCCCAGCCCGTTGTGGTCGATCTCATGCATCAACGCCAGCAACGCGCCCAGCTCCCCGGGCGGGAAGCCCTTGCGGGCGAACCACGCCAGGTAATCGCCGGGCAGGTCGGCAATGATCCGCCCCTGGTACTTGCCGAAGGGCATGGTGCGGGTGACCAGCAGTTGCAGGGATTCGGGTTTCATCGGGCATCGGCCTGTGGCAGGTGAAGCGCGGACCATACTGCAAACTGCACGACGACCCAAGCGGCGATCATGCAGAACGCCGTTTTCAGGTTTTTTGTTTTTCATTTCAAGCTATTGATTTTAATGAATAATTTAATATTCATTAGCCTGGCACGAAGCCTGCTCCGGTAAAGGTGACTATCACCTGCCAAGGAGTTTGTTGCCATGAGCAATCCCAACAAAGACACGATCGATGTACTCAACGACCTGATCGAGTACAGCAAGGACGGTGAGAAAGGCTTCAAGACCTCCGCCGAGGATGTGAAGAACCCACAACTCAAAGCCTTCTTCGTGCAGCGCGCCAGCGAGTGCGCCAGTGCCGCGGCCGAGCTGCAGGGCGAGGTGCGCCGGCTGGGTGGTGACCCGGAGACCAGCACCAGCATCAGCGGCGACCTGCACCGCGGCTGGGTCAACCTCAAGTCGATGGTCACCGGCAAGGATGAAGAGGCGGTGCTCAACGAGGTGGAGCGTGGTGAAGACCATGCGCTCAAGGCCTACAAAGAGGCCCGCGAGAAGCTGGTCAAGCTGGGGCGCTCGGCCAATGACCAGAGCTATACGCTGGTGGAGAAGCAGCTGCAGGGCGTGCAGCGCAATCATGACCAGGTGAAGGCGCTGCGTAACGCGGCACGTGCTCGGTCTTGAGATCTTTGGGGCCGCTTTGCGGCCCTTTCGCGGCACAAGGCCGCTCCTACAAGGGGAACGCATTCCTCTCTGTAGGAGCGGCCTTGTGCCGCGAAAGGGGCGCGAAGCGGCCCCTTAGGCCATCGGCCCTTCAACCCGATTCCGGCCATTGGCCTTAGCCCGGTAAAGCGCCTCGTCCGCATCGGCCAGCAGCGTCGACAAATCCTGCGCGGTGCCCGGCACATGCAGGCCGATCCCCACGCTGACCGTCACCGACCGCTCGTCATCGCCAAACGGCGGCATCGCCTCGACGCTGGCGCGAATGCGTTCGGCCAGCAACCGGGCGCCAGCCAGCTCGGTTTCCGGCAGCACCACCTGGAACTCCTCCCCGCCATAACGCGCCGCCAGGTCCGCCGGGCGCCGAATGCACAGCTCAAGGGTCGTGGCCACCTCGCGCAGCACGTGGTCGCCGCCGGCATGGCCATGGCGCTGGTTGAACGCCTTGAAGTGATCCACATCCACCATCAGCACCGCCAGCGGCTTGCGGTTGCGCTGGGCGCGCGCCCATTCCTGGCGCAACACCTGGTCCAGGCGACGACGGTTGGCAAGGCCCGTGAGGCTGTCGGTGGCGGCAAGCGTGGCCAGGCCTTGCTCGGCATCGTGGCGGCGGCGCAATTCACGGCCCAGCAGCAGGGTCAGCCAGAGGATGCCGATGCACAGCACGCCGGTGGCCACGCTGACCACGATCGCGGTGCGGCGCCACGACTGGAACACCTCGTCGGCCGAGTGCGCCACCAGCACGATCAGCGGCAGGTCGGCAACTCGGGCGAAGGTGTAGAGGCGTTGGCCTTCATAGGTAGTCGAGCGGGCGGTGAAGCTGCCGCTGCGCTCCTCGAGGATGCGCTTGAAGTTGGGGCGTTCGCTGAAACTGGTGCCGATCAACGGGTCCTGCGGGCGGGTTGGCTGGCGTGCCAGCAGTTGGCCGTCGGTGTTGAGCAGGTTGATGCTGCTGTCCACGCCGATGTCCAGGCGCTGGAACAGCTCGTTGAAGTAGGACAGGCGCAGGGCCCCGGCGGCCAGGCCCTGGAATTCGCCGTTGGCGCCGGAGATGCGCCGGCTGAAGCTGATGCACCAGTCCAGCTCGCCCAGCCGCGCCTTGAACGGCGGGCTGATCAGCAGGCCCAGGCCCGGGCGGTCGCGGTGGGCCTGGAAGGCCACGGTGTCGGCGAAGTTGGCCTGGCGCGGCACCGCGCTGGTGGAGTCGCCGAGCACATCGCCCTTGGCGTCGAGCCAAAGGATGTCACCGCGCACCGGCGCGGAGAAGGCCTGGTTGAAGAGGATCTGCTGGCGCAGCTTGGCCGGCACGTTGAGCAGCTCGGGGTGCTGCACGGCCCAGATCAGGCCCTTGAGCGACTGGTCGTAGAGTTCGACGTTGCGCAGGATGTCGCTTTCGATCAACTGCACGATGTTGCTCGAGGAGCGCATTTCCGATTGCTCGACGCTGTCGCGCTCGCGGGCCAGCAGGTAGCTGACGATGGCCACGATGGCGAGCACGGCAAGGCAGCTGCCCAGGTTGAGGACCAGCTCGGGGTGTGACTTGTACAGGGCGGATCGTGGTGATCGGGTGGGCAACGTCATGCTCGCAACTGCATAAGCCCCGGGATCCATGGGGAGTGGGCCGGAAAGCGGCGGCGGTATTTTAGGCAAGGCGGGATTGTCGGACAAGATCAAAGCTGATTTGGCCGACGGAAATGATTCAGTAGGTCCATCGCGGGGCAAGCCCGCTCCCACCATTCGCCAGGGCCAGGGCCAGGGCCAGGGCCAGGTCCAGGTCCAGGTCCAGGTCATGGTCATGGTCGTGGGAGCGGGCTTGGCCCGCGATGGGATGTACGACATTTCCGAATCTGAAACCAAATGCTTCAGTTGGGCCGAGCTTGGGACCTATCCTACGCGTCTGCCGGAAGGGTCTGGATAGGCGGGGAAATGCATCAGGGCTAACGTCTTCGGGTCGCCGAATTTGGTGATCGGGTGTGAGAAACCCGAACGATGTTGGTCCCGCATTCTGTTACGGCAGCTGTGCATGGGCAGACCTAGGTCTGGCCGGGTTCCGATGTCCTCGGTTTTCTCACCCCATGTACGGCTGCCACCCTTATCTGGTGAGAAAGGATGAGCTGGCGGTTTCCTTTATTGACATTGGAAAACGCACATGAAGAAGCTGGTACCTGATCCCCCCATCCCCTACATCTCCATCATCGACCACCTGCCGCTGGCCGAAGTCTGGGAGCATGCCGCCGTCCTGATGACCATGATGACCCGCACTTGCGACGTCTACATGGCCTTTCCCGTGGATGAGCGTCCCGAGATCCTGGTGGATAACATTTCCATCCTCAGCCGGCTGCTGAGCTGCCTGATGGCCCACGCCAGGTCGCTGGAGGTGCAGCCATGAGCGAGCAGCCGAGCCTTGTGCCACTGCCGGCGTTTCGACGTTCCTGGAGTGTTTTCGAAGGGGATTTGAAAGCGGGGAGTGCGGCGCGGATCCTCAGCGCCATGGCCAAGGCGTTGATCAATGACCTGGAGATCGGCTTGAACCGTAACCGTTGAAGCCCATCGCGGGGCAAGCCCGCTCCCACGCCTGATAAGCCACCTGGCGTGGGAGCGGGCTTGCCCCGCGATCGGTTTCGGATCAGAACACGTTCAGCGGATAATCCACGATCACGCGGAATTCGTTGTTGTCCTGGATGTTCGAGTACGCCGCGTTGGCCCGGTGCGTGGCATAGCGCAGCAGCACCGACAGGTCCTTCAGCTGGCCTTGCTGGAACACGTACTTCACGTCGAAGTCGCGCTCCCAGTGCCGGGCATTCTCGCCGTCGGCGTTATAGAAGGCGTAGTACTGGGTGTCCTGGCTGGCCTTGGTCAGGTCGGCCTTGCCGCGCGAGTACGACAGCGAGGTGCTCAGGCCCGGCATGCCGAGGCCGGCGAAGTCGTAGTCGTACTGCAGCTTCCAGGAACGCTCGTTCGGCGCGTTGAAGTCCGAGTACATGCGCGAGTTGTCGAGGAAGATGCTGTCGCCCAGGTTGATGTAGTCGAACGGCGTGTCGCCGTTGACTCGCTGGTAGGCGGCGGTGACGCTGTGGTACCCGGCGGCCACGGTGAAGTGCACGCTCCAGGTGTTGTTGTCGATGTCGCCCAGCTTCGACTGGCCGGTGTCCTGGGTGTGGTAGAAGTGTACGCCCGGGTTCAGGCTGACCAGATCGTTGACCTGGTAGGTGTAGTCGAAGTCGGCGTAGTACTGGTTCCAGATGTCCTTCAGCTCGGCGGCGTAGACGTTGGCGGTAACGCCTTCGGTGCCGCTCCAGGAGGCGCCGGCCCAGCTCAGGTTCTGGCTGTCCTGCTCGCGCGTCTGGTTGCTGTAGTAGGTGTTGATGCGGCGGTGGCCGCTCTGGTTGTACGGCTTGGTGAAGCTGACCTTGCCGCCTTCGAGCATCAGCCCGTCGATGCTGCGGTTGGTCACGGCGACGCCGCGGAAGGTCTGCGGCAGCATGCGGCTTTCGCCACCGGCGATCACCGGGTTGGTGAGGAACAGGTCACCGGCCTTGAACTCGGTGTCGAAGCCCTTGAGCTTGATCGCGCCGCCGGCGGTGGAGAAGGCGTGGCGTGCCTTGTCTTCCGGCGCGCTTGGCAGGATCGAGGTGCCGGCGCGGCCACCGCCGCCGTCCAGCTTCAGGCCGACCATGGCGTGGGCGTCGAGGCCGAAGCCGATCACGCCCGGCGTGTAGCCGGACTCGAAGCGGGCGACGGCGCCTTGGCCCCACTCGCGCTTGTCCTTGATCGAGGCATTCTTCTCGTTGCGGTTGAAGTAGGCATTTCTGAAATGCAGGTTCAGCGTGGAACCCTCGATGAAGCCTTCAGCCTTGTCTTCATCGGCCTGTGCGGCCACGGGCATCGTTGCGGCCAATGCAACGAACAACGGGGTGAAACGAAACGCAAAAGACACCGGTACAAACTCCTTTGGTCAAGCGATGGGGCAGTTTTTTATTGTCGTGTCTGCAAGTTCTTATTAGAGACGTAACAGCCAGGCTGATATTTTCGACGCATAAAAAAAGCCGCTGAAAGGCAGCGGCTTTGAAAGGCTAACATATCGTCACGGGCACTGCCCATGGTGTAGCCAAGGGAAAACTGGAAACTGGAGTCAGGCCAATCAGCTGTCGGCATCGGTGTCGACAGAGACTTTGGAAGCAGTCTGCCGTGCGTCTTTTACCGCATCGGCCTGTTGCGCGGCGTAGGCTTCGCGAGCCTCTTGGTGAACGGCGGCAAACTCAGCGTTACGGGCGACAAAGGCCGGGGATTCTTCCGCCATGGCCAGGGGCGACAACAACAGGGAAGACAGGACGAACACGCTGGCAATACCCATACTGTTGGACATGTGATGCAACCTTCTTGCGCGGCAAGTGCTAATGGAGACAGGGCTAAAGTTAGTCCTGTAAACAGCGGGGAAACAGAGGCTGTTCAGATAAGCACTGTTGCGCAAAAAGTAATGATCACGGCAAAAACACTCAGACTTTTACCGCAAACCCGCGTAGTTGAGCGTTTGGCAAGTTGATACCGAAGGTATTGGCGCCCGCTTCGCTGTGCACGAAAACACTGCCGCCGTGCATCAGGGCGATCGCCTTGACGATGGCCAGGCCCAGTCCGTGGTTGCCGCCGCCGCTGTTGGCGCGTGCCGCATCCACCCGGTAGAAGCGCTCGAACAGCATCGGCAGGTGCTCGTCGGCAATCGCCGGCCCCGGGTTGCTCACGGCGATGCTGACCTGTTCCTCGCCCGCCTCGATGCGCACCTGGATCACCTGGTGCGGCGCGGTGTGCTGCACGGCGTTGTTCAGCAGGTTGATCAGCGCCCGGCGCAGCTGGGCCTTCTCGAAACAGGCCTGGGCGTCGCCGCTGACGCTGACGCTGACCTGGGCGTCCTCGAGGATGAAATCGAGGTAGTCGAGGGTGGTGGCCACTTCCTCGGCCAGTGAGGCGCTGGTCAGCGAGGTGGCCTTGCTGCCCTGGTCGGCGCTGGCCAGGAACAGCATGTCGTTGATGATGCTGCGCAGGCGCTCCAGCTCTTCGAGGTTCGATTGCAGCACCTCGAAGTAGTGCTCGGCGCTGCGCCCGCGGGTCAGGGCGACCTGGGTCTGGCCGATCAGGTTGGTCAGCGGCGAGCGCAGTTCGTGGGCGACATCGGCGTTGAACGCCTCGAGTTGCGAATAGGCCTGGCTGACCCGGTCGAGGGCGGCGTTGAAGGCACCGGCGAACTGCGCCAGTTCCGGCGGCAGGTCGCGGGTCTGCAGGCGCCCGTCCAGGCGTGGCGGGGCCAGGGCCTGGGCTTCGTCCGACAGCGCCAGCAGAGGCTTGAGGCCGATGCGCGCGACCCAGTAGCCGAGTAGCGAGGCCAGCAGCACGCCGAAGGCGGCCAGGCCGACGATGGCCACCAGCAGGCTGTGCTGGGCCTGCCAGAAGGTCTCGGTGTCGATGCCGATCAGAAAGCGCAGCGATGGGCGCTCACCCAGTGCCGGCAGTTCGCTGACCAACACCTTGTACGGGTAGGGGCTGTCGCTCAGGCGCAGGTCGCGCATGCCCGGCGCGCCCTCGGCGAAGCCGCGCACCTGCTCGGTGGGATGGCCGTATTCGAACGCCGGGTTGCTGCTCACCACCCAGAAGCGGATGCGTCGGTCTTCCTCGCTGAGCAGGTTGAGCTTGTTGTTGATCTTGGCCCAGTGCTCGGGAGTGCCGTAGCGGTTGAGGGTGGATTCGAGCACGCTGAAGCGCGCGTCCAGTTCGGCGGCCGGCAGCAGGTCGAGGCTGCGGTCGACCTGGCGGTATAGGGCGCTGCCGATCAGCACGAACACGGCCAGGGCCACCAGGGTGAACAGGGCCGAGAGGCGCAGGGCGATGGAGTTGCCGGGTTTGGCACGCAAGAGGTTCATGTCCGATTGCCCGTCGGAGGTTCGTGGGAGCGGGCTTGCCCCGCGAACACCGGCCAAGCCGGTGCCATCCACCGCAGCGTCTGCATCGCGGGGCAAGCCCGCTCCCACGCCATGTACGTAGTGAGCGCGATATCGCGCAGCTTATCCACGGTGCTCCAGGACATAACCCATGCCTCGAATGGTATGCAGCAGCTTGTTGTCGAACGGCCCGTCGAGCTTGGCGCGCAGGCGCTTGATGGCCACCTCGACGACATTGGCGTCGCTGTCAAAGTTGATGTCCCAGACCAGCTCGGCGATGGCGGTCTTGGACAGGATCTCGCCCTGGCGCCGGGCCAGCACGCTGAGCAGCGAGAACTCCTTGGCGGTCAGGTCCAGGCGCGATCCCGCGCGGGTGGCCTTGCGCGCCATCAGGTCGATCCACAGGTCGGCGACCTGAATCTGCAAGGGCTCGTGGATGGCACTGCGCCGGGTCAGCGCCTGCAGGCGGGCGACCAGTTCGAGGAACGAGAACGGCTTGCCCAGGTAGTCGTCGGCGCCTTCGCGCAGGCCGTGGATACGGTCCTCGACCCGCTCGCGGGCGGTGAGCATGATCACCGGCGTCTGCTTGCGCGCCCGCAGTGCGCGCAACACGCCATAGCCATCCAGGCCCGGCAGCATCACGTCGAGCACGATCACCGCGTAGTCGCCTTCCAGGGCCAGGTGCAGACCGTCGATGCCGTCGCGGGCCAGGTCGACGGTGAAGCCCTGCTCGGTGAGGCCGCGATGCAGGTAGTCGGCGGTTTTCTCTTCGTCTTCGATGATCAGCACACGCATGGTCTTGTCTCAACTGGCGGTCGGCGCGGGGGCGGCAGCGGCCCGGCGGCGGTGGAACAGACGCTCCAGGGCCAAGTATATGACCGGGGTGGTGAACAGCGTCAGGGCCTGGCTCACCAGCAGGCCGCCGACCACGGCGATGCCCAGCGGCTGGCGCAGCTCGGCGCCGGTGCCGAAGCCGAACATCAGCGGCACCGCGCCAAGCAGCGCGGCCAGGGTGGTCATGATGATCGGACGGAAGCGCACCAGGCATGCCTGGCGGATCGCCTGCTCTGGCGTCATGCCCTGGTGACGCTGGGCATCGAGGGCGAAGTCGATGAGCAGGATGCCGTTCTTCTTGACGATGCCGATCAGCAGCACCACGCCGATCAGGCCCATGATGGTGAAGTCCTGGCCCATCAGCCACAGCAGGATCAGCGCGCCCAGGCCCGCCGAGGGCAGGGTGGAGATGATGGTCAGCGGGTGCACGAAGCTCTCGTAGAGCACGCCGAGGATGATGTACACCGCCACCAGCGCGGCGAGGATCAGGTACGGCTGGCTCGACAGCGAGCTCTGGAACGCCTGGGCCGCGCCCTGGAAGTTGCCGGCGATGGAGTCGGGCATGCCCAGCTCGCGCTGGGTGCGTTCAAGGATCTGCACCGCATCGCCCAGGGCCACGCCGGGGGCCAGGTTGAACGACAGGTTGGCCGCCGGGAACAGGCCGTCATGGCTGATCGACAGGGGGCCGGTGCTGGGCGGCGCGACATGGGCCAGGGCCGACAGCGGCACCATTTCGCCGGACAGCGGCGAGCGCAGGTAGAAGTAGTCGAGGCTTTCGGCCTTGCCGCGCTGGCGGGCGTCCAGTTCGAGGATCACCTTGTACTGGTTGGTCTCGGTCTGGAACTCGCTGATCTGTCTCTGGCCGAAGGCGTCGTACAGTGCCTGGTCGACGTCGGTGGTGGTCAGGCCGAAGCGCGCCGCGGCCTGGCGGTCGATGTCGATGCGGGTGACGCTGGCGCCCAGCTGCAGGTCGTTGGACAGGTCGCGAAACGCCGGATTTTCACGCAAGCGCTCGGTCAGGCGCTGGGTCCACAGGTTCAGCGCCACGCCGTCATTGCTCTTGAGCACGTACTGGTACTGGGTGCGCGAGGGGCCGGAGCTGAGGTTGATGTCCTGCCCGGCGCGCAGGTAGAGGACGATGCCGGGGATCTGCATCAGTTTCGGGCGCATGCGGTCGATCCATTCACTGGCCGACACATCGCGTTCGCCACGGGGCTTGAGGGAAATCCAGAAGCGGCCGTTGGCGATGGTCTGGTTGCTGCCGGTGACGCCGACCGAGTGGGAGAAGGCGCGTACCGCAGGGTCGGCCTCGATGATCTTCGCCAGGGCCTGGTGTTTCTCGATCATCGCCGGGTAGGAGACATCCGCCGCCGCTTCGGTGGTGCCGAGGATGAAACCGGTGTCCTGCAACGGGAAGAAGCCCTTGGGGATGGCCACGTAGCCGGCCACCGCCAGCGCCAGGGTCAGGCCGAACACGCCGAGGGTGATGCGCCGATGCACCAGGGCCCGGTCCAGGCCCTTTTCGTACCCGCGCACCAGGCGCTGGCCGAGGCCGCCGTGCTGCTCCTCGGGCGGGCGGCGCATGCACAGCGCGGCCAGGGTCGGCGCCAGGGTCAGCGAGACCACCACCGAAATCAGGATGGTCGCGGTGGCGGTCAGGGCGAACTCCTTGAACAGCCGGCCGACCACGCCGCCCATGAACAGCAGCGGAATGAACGCGGCGATCAGCGAGAAGCTGATCGACACCACGGTGAAGCCGATCTCGCCGGCGCCCTTGAGCGCGGCGGTGCGGCTGTCGTCGCCGGCCTCCAGGTGGCGGTGGATGTTCTCCACCACGACGATGGCGTCATCCACCACGAAGCCCACGGCGATGACGATGGCCACCAGGGTCAGGTTGTTGAGGCTGAAACCGAACACGTACATCAGCGCGCAACTGGCGATCAGCGACACGCCGAGCACGCTGGAGACGATGAAGGTGGCCGACCACTGGCGCAGGAACAGCGCCATCACCCCGATCACCAGGGCCACGGCGATCATCAGGGTCAGCTCCACTTCGTGCAGCGAGGCACGGATGGTCTGGGTGCGGTCCTGCAGCACCGAGACATCGACCGCCGCCGGCAGCATCTCCTGCAGGCGCGGCAGGGCTTCGAGCACCCGGTCCACGGTGTCGACGATGTTGGCCCCGGGCTGGCGGAAGATCACCAGGTTCAGCCCCGGCCGGTCGCCGGACCAGGCCTTCACATAGGCGTTCTCGGCGCCATCGATCACCTTGGCCACGTCGGCCAGGTGCACCGGCGCGCCATTGCGGTAGCTGACGATCAGCCTGGCGTAGTCCTCGGGATGGAACAGCTGGTCGTTGGCGGCAATGGTCGACACGCTGTGTTCGCCGTACAGCGCGCCCTTGGCCAGGTTGAGGCTGGTCTGCTGGATGGCCAGGCGGATATCGGCCAGGGTCAGGCCGATGGCGGCGAGCTTCTCGGGCTGGGCCTGCACGCGGATGGCCGGGCGCAGCTGGCCGGTGATGTTGATCAGGCCGACCCCGTCGATCTGGCTGAGCTGGCGGGCCAGCAGGGTCTCGGCGTAATCGCTGAGCTCATTGCCGGGCATCTGCGTCGAGCTGACGGTGAGGATCAGCACCGGGCTGTCGGCCGGGTTGACCTTGCGCCAGGTGGGCGGGCTGGGCATGTCCTGGGGCAGGCGCGCGGTGGCGGTGTTGATCGCCGCCTGGACTTCCTGGGCGGCGGTGTCGATGTTCTTGTCGAGGGTGAACTGCAGGATCAGGTTGGTCGAGCCCAGGGCGCTGCTGCTGGTCATCTGGGTCATGCCGGGGATGGCGCTGAACTGCACCTCCAGGGGCGTCGCCACCGACGAGGCCATGGTTTCCGGGCTGGCGCCGGGCAATTGGGCGGTGACCTGGATGGTCGGGAAGTCGGCCTCGGGCAGGGGCGCCACCGGCAGGCGCGGGAAGGCGATGGCGCCCAGCAGCACCAGGGCGAAGGTCAGCAGCAGGGTGGCGATGGGGTGGTCGATGCACCAGGCCGAGACGCCGTTGCGGGTGTTCATGGCTGGCTCGCCTCGGCTTTGGCGTTGTCGGTAAGGGCCTCATCGCGGGGCAAGCCCGCTCCCACGTCCTGGTGCTGCCTGGGTGGGAGCGGGCTTGTCCCGCGATTGCCATCCGCCAGGCGCTGCGACTGCTTGCACTGTGACTCGCCACTGAGCTCCACGTGGCTCCCCGGCTTGAGCCGCGACTGTCCATCGAGCACCAGGCAATCGCCGGCCTTGACCCCGGCGATGACGTTCAGCGTGCTGTCCTGGTACACCACCTTGACCGGCACGGCGCTGACCTTGTCGCCGTCCATGCGGTAGACGAAGTGGCCGTCGATGCTGCGTTGCACCACCGGCGGCGGCACCACCAGGGCGTCCTCGTCCACCGCCGTGCGCAGGCGCACGGTGACCAGCTGGCCGGGCCACAGGCGGCCGTCCTGGTTGTCGAACTCGGCCTTGATCCGCACCGTGCCGGTGGTGGTCGAGACCTGGTTGTCGATCAGCATCAGGTGACCCTTGGCGAGCAGGCTGCGTTCACCGTCGGCGTCCATGTACGCTTCGACCTCGGCGGGGGTAGGCGATTTCAGCAAGCCCTGCAGGACCGGGAGCTGCTGCTGGGGCAGGGCGAACTCCACGGCGATCGGGTCGATCTGGGTGACGCTGAACAGGCTCTGGGTGTCGCTGGTACGCACCAGATTGCCGGGGTCGACGTTGCGGATGCCGACGCGGCCAGTGACCGGCGAGCGGATCTGTGTGTAGCTGAGTTGTACCGCGGTGTTGTCGATGGCCGCCTGGTTGCCTTTGATGGTTGCCTGCAACTGGTTCACCAGGGCCTGCTGCTGGTCGAGGGTCTGCTTCGACACGCCGTCGTCGGTGCTCAGCAACTGGTAGCGCTTGAGGTTGACGTTGGCCACCTGCAACTGCGCCTGGGTCTGGCCCAGCTGGGCGCGGGCCTGGTCAAGGTTCGCGCGGATCGCCCGGTCGTCGAGGGTGGCCAGCAGGTCGCCCTGGCTGACCCACTGGCCTTCCTTGACCAGCACCTGGGTCAGCACGCCCTCGACCTGGGGGCGGACCTCGACGCTGTGCAGCGACAGCACCGAGCCGATGGCGTCGAGGTAGCGCGGCACGTCCTGTTGGGCCACCGCGACCACCCGCACGGGGATCGCGCTGGCGGCGCGGTTGGCCGGGGCTTCGTGGCGCAATCCCTGCCAGGTGCCGACGACGGCCAGCAGGACAAGGGCCAGGGCGGCGATAACGAGGGAGCGGGACGGACGTCGCATCGGGGCGGGCACCTTGGCCAAGGGGCTAAGAAAAGGATTCGGCTATTGCAGGGTTATAGCGCGCCGACCGGGTCGGCAGCGTGACGCCTGGCTGTCACGGCTGTCAGTTTCGGCGGCTTGATGGCCAAGTGCCAATACCCTGCCATGGATCAATGTTGCGCCGGCGTTTGCCCCTAGAGTCGTACGCCCTGCCGATTTCACGTACAACAACGAGAGCCTCCGATGAAGTGCAATATGCCTGTTACCGGTCGCGAAGTGGATTACCCCGGCGACGCCAATATCCTGTCCACCACCGACCTGGACAGCCGCATCACCTATGCCAATGACGATTTCCTGCGGGTCAGCGGATTCTCCCGCGAGGAGCTGCTGGGCAACGCCCATCACATCGTCCGCCACCCCGACATGCCGCCCCAGGCATTTGCCCAGATGTGGCAGGCGCTCAAGGCCGGGCGCTCGTGGATGGGGCTGGTGAAGAACCGCTGCAAGAACGGCGACCACTACTGGGTGAGCGCCTTCGTCTCGCCGATCAGCAGCGGCGGGCAGGCGCTGGAGTACCAGTCGGTGCGGACCAAGCCCGGGGCCGAGCAGGTCGCCGCGGCTGAACGGTGTTATGCGCGTCTGCGCGAAGGTCGGCGTGGCTGGCGCGAGCGCTTGCCGGTGCTGGGGCTGGGTTCGCGTCTGTCGCTGGCGGTCGGCGTCGTGCTGGCGTTGGTGCTGGGGGCCGGGCAGTGGTGGCTGGGGGCGCCGCTGCTGGAATCGCTGGTAGAAGTGGCGGCGGCGGCAGGTTTGAGCAGCCTGGCGATCCTGTTACTGCTGCGCCCCTACGAGCGGCTGCGCCAGCAGGCCCAGGCGATCGCCGACAACCCACTGAGCCAGCAGTTGTACACCGGCCGGCGTGATGGCCTGGGGCAGATCGAGTTCGCCATGCGCATGCTCAAGGCGCAACTGGGGGCGGTGGTCGGGCGTATCGGCGATACCTCGTCACGCCTGGCCGGACATTCCGGCTCGCTGGTCGAGGCCTTGCACAGCAGTCATGCCAACAGCCTTGAGCAGCAGAGCGAAGCCGACCAGGTGGCCACCGCGATCCACCAGATGAGCGCCAGCGTCGCCCAGGTGGCCAGCAGCGCGCAGATGGCGGCGATGGCCGCCGACCAGGCCGAGGACGAGACCCAGTCCGGCCACCAGTTGGTCGACCGCAACCGCTGCGCGATCCAGGACCTGGCAGGTTCACTGGTCGAGGCCAGCGAGGTGATCCACCAGCTGGAGAGTCACAGCAGCGAGATCTCCGGGGTGCTCGATGTGATCCGCGGCATTGCCGAGCAGACCAACCTGCTGGCGCTCAACGCCGCCATCGAGGCGGCCCGGGCCGGTGACCAGGGGCGTGGCTTCGCGGTGGTCGCCGACGAGGTGCGCGGTCTGGCCCAGCGCACCGCGCAGTCCACCCACGATATCCAGCGCATGATCGCCGCCCTGCAGGACGGCGCCCGCGCGGCGGTGCAGGTGATGCAGCAGAGCAGCGCCCATGCCGGGCACAGTGTCGAGCAGGCGCAGCTGGCCAGCGACGCGCTGGACAGCATCAGCGTGCGGGTCAACCAGATCAACGAGATGAGCCTGCAGATCGCCGCGGCAGTGGAGCAGCAGAGCCAGGTCAGCGAGAACATCAACCGCAACATCACCAGCATCCGCCAGGCCAGCGAGGCGACGGTCAGCGTCGGGCAGCGCAGTCATAGCAGTGCCAGTGACGTGGCGGACCTGGCCAAGGACCTGCGGCGGCTGGCGGATGAGTTCTGGCGGCGGTGTCAGTGATTGATTGAGTTGTCAGGGCCGGCCCTATCGCGGGGCAAGCCCGCTCCCACAATGTTGGCATCGAAGCATCGAAGCATCGAAGCATCGAAGCATCGAAGCATCGAAGCATCGAAGCATCGGAGGGGGAGGGCGTGGGAGCGGGCTTGCCCCGCGATTGGATCTATCTAGAATCCGATGAACGCATAGTAGACCGGCGCCTCGCCCGTCACCTGCAAGCGATGAGCTTGTAGTTCGGCCGCAAGCGCCTCGTCCTGCACATGCACCCCCCACGGCCCATCGACCGCCTGTGGCGCCTGTTCCAGCACCGCAGCAAACGCCGCCATGTCCGGCAACCACGCAGTAAACCCGTTGCCCTTCAGCGCACTGGTGGTCATCCCCAGCGCCTGGCATATCGCCACCTTGGCGGCGATATCGTCGCGGTCCGCCTGGCGCGAGGCCTCGATCAAGGCGCGCAGTGCCTCATCCACCGGCAGGCTGCCATGAATCAGCTCAGGCCCCTGCTCCCAGGCCTCGGGCGGGCAGTCCTTGTTTTCCGGCCGCAGCGGCAGGTGCGGGTTGATTTCCGCCGGGTAGATGCGGCAGACCAGCGGCCGGCTTTCATAGATGCCGCACAGGTCGTTGTCATCGAGGTTGCGACAACGTCCCGGGTTGAACGCGGCGAAGGTGACCGACACCTGCAGTTGCCCGGCGCCACAGGGCACCGGGAACGAGCGGCGCAGCACATGCTCGCGCTGCTCTGCCGGCATGCCAGGACCATCGGCAATGAACCCTTCGATCAGCACCACCACCTGGCCGCCGGAGGCCGCCCACTGATGGGCCTCGGCAAGCGTCAGGGGCACATGATGGCCCGTGCAGCATTTGCCGCAGCCGGTGCAGGCGAAGCGAATGCTGTCGCTCATCGCTTGCCGGCTTCCCATTCGCTGGTAAAGGCTTGCTGGCGTTGGCGGTCGTAGAGGCACAGCTCGGTGCCGGTGCGGTTCTGCATGTGCTTCTGGGGGTAGGTGCCTTCGATCAGCAGCGCGCTGTAACCGACCTGGTCGTCGAACTCGGCGGGTTTGCCCAGGGCGTGGGCATCCTTGAACTGGCTGGCGGCCAGGCAGGCCTTGAGCATGTGCTGGCGCTGGTCGCTCCAGGCTTGTGGCGTCGAAGCTTGGGCGGAAACGGTTAGTAACGAAAGGCTAAGCAGTATCGAACGTAGCATGGGGCATGACCTCAACAAGAGAGGGAATTATGCCTTTCCATTGGCGCAACGCAAATTGCGAATTTTCCTACGTTTTTAGCGGAAGGCTGAAACTTTATTAGCAAGCATTGCTCGCGCTGGAAAGAGGATGATTCGTGGCTATACCTGTAGGGATTCAAAAGCCAACGGGCAACGGTGAGGTCATGGAATGCGTTTCGAGGGATCATTCGCGCAGCTGAAGGAGCGCCTGGAAATATTGGCGCAGGTTGGAACATGGAAAGAACTTAACCCGAACCAGTTTGAGTTTCGCACCCATAGCGGTGGTGTGATGTCTTGGTACCCGGGCACGGGTGAACTGAGTTTTCAGGGGAAGCCGGAGTCCTCCCTGGAGCTGGAGCAGTTGGTAAGAGGGATACTGTCACAGGACGGTGAGGCCATGCCCGATGCCCGGCCACTCATGGAAAATCTTGCGCACGCTCCTGAATTCATGAATATGTCCTTCCTGGATGATTCCTATGCGGATTCCGAGTTGGTTCTGGGATTCGTCGGGGCACTGGGAACTGACCTGAAAGTGGTTTGCCAAATTGTCGAAGATCGGCTCAAGGCGTTTCGCTATACCTCTAACTCCATTCGTATATCCAATGAGGTTATTTCAAAAATCGGGAACGTTCCGGACACAGAAAACCGCGTTGAGCGTATAGACAGGTACATGCGTGAAGGTAATCGGTTAAGAGAGGTGTCAGGGGATAATTCGATACTGGCGTTGGGTGCTGCTGTCGCCATCAGCCAATTGAGGTACCAGAAAAATCAGGGAGCGCCTGGTAGAAATGCCTATCTGATCAACTCACTGAAAACACCGTTTGAGGTGCAGCGACTGCGGAAGATTTACGCTGGAGGGTTCTTCTTGATCGGCGTGCATGCGGACCATGAGCGCAGAAGTCGCTATCTTCTCAAGGACTTGCAGTTGACTAAGGAGCAGGCGGCGGATCTGATTTCACGGGATGAGAACGAAAAAGAGCCACATGGGCAGCACACCCGAGATACTTACCATTTGTCTGATTTCTTTGTCAGTTATGACGGGAATCTTGATGCCCTCAAGAATCAGGTCTGGCGAATTCTGGATCTGTTGTTCGGAAAGCCCTACGTCACCCCCACTTTCGATGAGTATGCGATGTTCATGGCATTTTCTGCCTCACTGAGGTCCGCTGACCTATCACGGCAGGTCGGTGCTGTACTGACCAAGCACGATTGCATCATCGCAACGGGGGCTAACGATGTACCCAAGGCAGGAGGCGGCCTGTACTGGCCAACCAGGAGTGAAACACATGAAATTGTGGATGAGGAGGATGGAAGGGACTACAAACGAGGCGAGGACTCCAACGCCATGCAAAAAAAGGAGATTGTAGACAACATCATTCGCTCATTACCCGAGCACTGTCGGGATGAAGTGGCGCCGTTGATAAGAAATAGCGGAATAAAAGATATCACTGAATACGGGCGGGTCGTCCATGCGGAAATGGAAGCGCTGCTGTCATCTTCAAGAATGGGGGTAAGTGCAGTTGATAGCACGCTGTATTGCACCACTTACCCTTGTCACAACTGTGCAAAACACATTATTGCCGCAGGTGTCGACCGTGTGGTTTATGTCGAGCCTTACCCCAAGAGTAAGGCTCAGAAATTTCATTCGGATTCGATTTCCCAGGACCGTTCGCACAAAGGGGTATTTTTTGACGCGTTCATCGGCGTGGGCCCAAGAAGCTTCTTTGATCTGTTTTCCATGAGTCTGGGTAGCGGCTACGCTGTCATACGTAAGACCGAGGATGGGCAAACGGTTGACTGGACTGAAGCAGATGCTAGATTGCGCACCCAGATGCTGCCTTGTTCATACATCGATCATGAGGATGAGGCTGGGTATACTTTGTCAATGTACTTGAAGGATGATTCCGATGAACGGAAGTAAAGAGGAATTTCTTCGTTACCTCGATGAATGTCGAGAAAAGGTCGAGCAGTGGCCGACCTGGAAGCGGGGGGCCGTGAAAGCGCCGAACCGAGAGCCAGTCGTTTCCAGGGCGGCCTCGCAGCCCCGCCCTCAGTCGACGAATAGCCGCTGAGGCCTCAAGAGCCATGCACTCGCATGGCTCTTCACGCTCTGGCTTTCAGCGCTCCTCGAATACCACCGCCCGCGCCGCCGTCACCAGGCAGTTGGTCAGCTCCGGCGAGGAGAACTTGGTCAGGATCGCATTGGCCCCCGCCAGCTTGGCCTTGTCGCCGCTCATCGCGCTGTCCAGCGAGGTGTGCAGCAGGATGTACAGGTGCTGGAAGTCGGGGGTTTCGCGCAAGGTGCGGGTGAAGGCGAAGCCATCCATCTCGGACATCTCGATGTCGGAGACAATGATGTTGATCTCCCTGTCGGTGCCTTGCAGTTCCAACAGCACGTTGATCGCATCCTTGGCGCTGCGCGCGGTATGGCACTCGATGCCGAGGTTGCGCAGGGTGTGCACCGACTGCTGCAGCGCGACCTGGCTGTCGTCCACCACCAGGATATTGGCGGCGGCCAGCAGGCTGGCGTCTTCCTCGCTGACTTCGCCCGGGTGCGGCTCGTGGGGCGGCGGGGCGATGCCATGGATGACCTTCTCGATGTCCAGCACCTGCACCAGGGCGTTGTCGACCCGGGTCACGCCGGTGATGAACGAGCGGTTGCCCGAGCCGTAGGGCGGCGGCTTGATGTCGGTGCTCAGGCAATGGACGATGCGGCTCACCGCCTGTACGTGCAGGCCCTGGCGCGAGCGGCTGATCTCGGTGACGATCAGGCAGCCGCCGTCGGGGTCGGCCAGGGGCATTTCGCCGATGGCCCGGGACAGGTCGATCACCGACAGCGAGTTGCCGCGCAGGGTGGCGACGCCTTTGACGTGCGGGTGGGCCTCCGGCAGCTTGGTCAGCGGCGGGCAGGGGATGATCTCGCTGACCTTGAGCAGGTTGATTGCCATCAGCTTGCCGCTGCGCAGGGTGAACAGCAGCAGGGACAACGAGTCCGCGCGGGCTTTTTGCGTGGCCATGGGCAACCTTCGGTTCGAAATGGGGGGAGGATGCCGGGTTATCGGCTTTTTGGCGTCAGGCTTTAGCTTAGTTTGCTATTTGCAGTCCATCGCGGGGCTGTAACTGTAGGAGCGGCCTTGTGCCGCGAAAGGGCCGCGAAGCGGCCCCGGCAGTTTCAGCGTTTCATCGATATGAGGGGCTGCTGCGCAGCCCTTTCGCGGCACAAGGCCGCTCCTGCAGGGGCTGCACATGGCCTGAAGCTAGCGCAGTCCCAGTCGCTTGGCCAACCGGCTCAGGTTGGCCCGGTCCAGCCCCAGTTCCCGCGCGGCGGCGGCCCAGTTGTCCCCGTGGCGATTCAGGCACGCTTCGACGATCTGCCGCTGATAATCATCCACCGCCTCGCGCAGCCCACCCTCGGGCAATGGCGCGTCGGCCGACGGCACCTCGGTTTCCACCTGCGGGGGCGGCGCCACGTTGCGCAGGTCGAGGTCGGCCGCCTCCAGGGTGAGGATCTTCGGCCGCTGTCCGTGTTGCCCCAGCGCCTTGAGCGCCGAACGGCCGATCAGATGCTCCAGTTCGCGCACATTGCCCGGCCAGCCGTAGGCCAGCAGTGCGGCCTGGGCGTCTGCGGACAACCGCAGGCTGCCCAGCCCCAGGCGCGAGCGGTTCTGTTCGAGGAAGTAGCCGGCCAGCAGTAGCACGTCGCGACCCCGGTCCCGCAGCGGTGGCACGTGCAACGGGTAGACGCTCAGGCGGTGGTAGAAGTCGGCGCGGAAGTGGCCGCTGCGCACTTCCTCGGCCAGGTCGCGGTTGGTCGCGGCGATCAGGCGCACATCCACGCGGTGCTCGCGATCCGAGCCCAGCCGCTGCAGCTGCCCGCTCTGCAGCACCCGCAGCAGCTTGGCCTGCACCGCCAGGGGCAGCTCGCCGACCTCATCGAGGAACAGCGTGCCGCCGTTGGCCAGCTCGAACTTGCCCCGGCGTTCGCCGTGGGCGCCGGTGAAGGCGCCGCGCACATGGCCGAACAGTTCGCTTTCCACCAGGGTGTCGGGCAGGGCGGCGCAGTTGAGGCTGACCAGCGGTTTGTCGGCACGCTGGCTGGCGTGGTGCAGGGCCTGGGCCACCAGCTCCTTGCCGACGCCGGTCTCGCCGGTGATCAGCACGGTCAGGTCGCTGCCGCCGACCAGGCGGATCTCCTCGACCAGACGTTTGTGCGCCTTGCTCTGGCCGATCAGTTCCCGGTCCTGGCCGCTGGCCTGGCGGTACACCTCGGCGCGCTGGTGTTCGTCCTCGGCACGCAGGGCCAGGTGCTCGATGCGCTCGGCCACGGTCACCGTGGCGGCGGCCAGGCTGGCGAAGGCCTGCAGGGCATCGAGCTCCAGGCTCTGGAACTGTCCGGGGGTGAGGGCGTCGAGGGTCAGCAGGCCCCACGGGCGCTCGTCGACCATCAACGGGCAGCCCATGCAGTCGTGGACTTCGAGGTCGACATGCTCGGCATTGACCAGACCGTCATAAGGGTCGGGCAACGGGCTGTCGCTGGCGAAGCGGGTCGGCTCCGGGCGCCCGAGGAGAGTCTGAAAGCGCGGGTGTTCGCTGACCTTGAAGCGCCGCCCCAGGGTGTCTGGCGACAGGCCGTCCACCGCCAGCGGCACCAGCCATTCGCCGTCCAGGCGCAACAGCGCTGCAGCATCGCAGGGCAGCAGGCCACGCATGGCACCGAGCAGGCGGCGGTAGCGCTCCTGATCGGGCAGGTCGCAGGAGAGGTCGCTGACCAGGGGGAGGAGGGCGGTGAGCAGGGGCTTTGCAGTCATATGGACTCCTGTTGGTCGTAATGACTATACGCCTGGGTGTGTCTTTATGACACTGATGTGCTCAAAAGCCTGATTTTATTGGTGTTTAAAGTTGGCACGATTGCTGAAAAGCCTTACGCAACCATTCGAAGCCAAAGGCTCAGGAGTTGTCGCAATGCTCAATGCCGAACAACGTGCAATCATCAAGGCCACTGTCCCCCTGCTGGAAAGCGGTGGCGAGGCCCTGACCACCCACTTCTACAAACTGATGCTCAGCGAGTACCCCGAGGTGCGTCCGCTGTTCAACCAGGCCCACCAGGCCAGCGGCGACCAGCCGCGCGCCCTGGCCAACGGCGTGCTGATGTACGCCCGCCACATCGACCGGCTCGAGCAGCTGGGCGACCTGGTCGGGCAGATCATCAACAAACATGTGGCCCTGCAGATCCTCCCCGAACACTATCCGATCGTCGGCAGCTGCCTGCTGCGCGCCATCGAGGAAGTGCTGGGCAAGGACATTGCCACCCCTGAAGTGATCGCCGCCTGGGCCGCCGCCTATGGCCAACTGGCCGACATCCTCATCGGCGCGGAAGAGCACCTCTATAAAGAGAAGGAGCAAGCCGCTGGCGGCTGGCGTGGTACCCGCGAGTTTCGCCTGGTGCGCCGCGAGCAGGAAAGCAGCGAGATCGTCTCGTTCTACTTCGCACCTGTCGATGGCCAGCCGGTGCTCAAGGCCGAGCCGGGCCAGTACATTGGCCTGCAACTGTTCATCGATGGCCAGGAACAGCGTCGCAACTACTCGCTGTCGGCCCTGTGCGACGGCGAGCAGTACCGCATCAGCGTCAAGCATGAGGCGGGTGGCAAGGTCTCCAACTACCTGCATGACGGGTTGATGGTCGGCGATACCCTGCAACTGTTCCCGCCGTCCGGTGACTTCACCCTGGCCGCCAGTGACAAGCCGCTGGTGCTGATCAGTGGCGGCGTGGGTATCACCCCGACCCTGGCGATGCTCGAGGCGGCGCTCAAGACCGAGCGTCCGGTGCACTTCATCCATTGCGCGCGCAATGGCGCGGTGCATGCGTTCCGCGACTGGGTCGACGGCCTGGCGGCGCGTCACCCGCAGCTCAAGCGCTTCTATTGCTACGCCGAGGACGATGGCAGTCGTGCTGCCGACGCGGTGGGCCTGCTGGATCAAGACCTGCTGGCGGAGTGGATGCCGCGTGAGCGCGATGTCGATGCCTACTTCCTCGGGCCGAAGGGCTTCATGGCCGCGATCAAGCGCCAGCTCAAGGGCTTGGGCGTGCCGGAAGGGCAGAGCCGTTACGAGTTCTTCGGGCCGGCGGCGGCGTTGGAGTAGCAATCGCCGGGGGCTGCTGCGCAGCCCGTTCGCGGCACAAGGCCGCTCCTACAGGAGTGCGCGATCCCTGTAGGAGCGGCCTTGTGCCGCGAACGGGGCGCAAAGCGCCCCCGGGGATGCTCACCATCCCAATTGCTCGCAAGCCAGCTCCCGTACCGGATGCTCCCAACCGTGGGTAATCGAGAACGAAGCGGACCATTGCATTCTCCGTGCGGGGGCTGGCTTGCCAGCCATTGGGCCTACCACCCCTTCTCTATATAGAAAGTGATGAACGCCTCTACACCCGCGTTCATCTTTAATCCTCCTTTAATCACTGTATCCTTCACTCCCGGGTGTTGAGGGGCCTGCCCCTGTCCGGCGCTCGGGCTGGCGTATTTTTCATGTGCGCCAGTGAACCGAAATCGACCCGCTCGGTCCTAGTGTCCTGTCTCGGAAATAAGCTGTTCACTTTTGGCGGCGTCTTGGGCGCCCGGCCGGCGTTGCCACTCCTCGCCATAGCCCTGCTATGACTCGTCGCGGCGCCTTGGCCGAACACCCAAGCCACTCGCCAAAAGAGAACGTATTTCCGAGACAGGACACTAGGTCATCAATGGATAGCCGCGCACGCCCCTCCTCGATGCATTCAAAGGTCATCTCCAGCGTGTAGACTGGGCGCCCCTCGGGCAGCCCGCGCTGCCACTCTCCATCGAAGGAATCGGCAATGAACGAACTCTCATCGCGCCTGAATCGGGAACGGCGCTTTCTGGTGCTCCTCGGCGTGATCTGCCTGGCGCTGATCGGCGGCGCCCTGTACATGCAGGTGGTGCTGGGCGAGGCGCCTTGCCCGCTGTGCATCCTGCAGCGCTATGCCCTGCTGTTCATCGCGCTCTTCGCCTTCATCGCCGCGGCCATGCCCGGGCGTCGCAGCCTGACCTTCTTCGAGGCGCTGGTGGTGCTCAGCGCCATCGGCGGGATCATTGCGGCGGGTAACCATGTGTATATACTCGCCAACCCGATGGTCAGCTGCGGCATCGACACCCTGCAGCCCATCGTCGACGACCTGCCGCTGGCCAAGCTCTGGCCGCTGGCCTTCCAGGTCGACGGTTTCTGCTCCACCCCGTACCCGCCGATCCTCGGCCTGTCGCTGGCGCAATGGGCGCTGGTGGCCTTCGTCCTGACGGCGGTGCTGGTGCCCCTGGGGATCTACCGAAACCGACGTCGCGCTTAGACCAAAGTCCCGAATTGACCTGGGTCTATTGCGCGGCGAGATAAGCCGCAGTGCGCACCGCACGATTGATCCAGGTCAGCCACCAGCCCTTGCGCGGCAAGGCTTTCAGGGCTACTGGAAGGGGTGCGACAAACTGTCGCGAAGTTGATTTTTTGACCAGCATTGTTACGCATTCTGTAAAAGACTGTTGCTCAATAAGTCATAGTCATCGTTGAACGACCTATCTACAATCGCCCCCAATTTCCGTTCGGCACTGCTTGCAAGTCGCAGGATTGATGGAAGCCGCAGCGCTTTCCATTTGCTGACTTCGTCAAGTTTCGCCCAACGGCGATACCGGGCGGACCCCCCTCCGCGTTTTCCGCACCAAATGGACTTGGTCTGAAGTACAGGCCTGTTGCCTACGAAACCATAAGCACCGCACACCCGCTTGACGCCAAGATCCTGCAGTCGGATCCCTGGCAGGGGCGAGTACGGGCGCCAATTGCCGCACTTGGCAGGACGAAGTGTTGGCTACCAAAACACAAATTGCATTGAAGCAAGCTGATCTAGAGGTCGTGAGATGAGTAAAAAGCGTTACCCCAGACTGTTTGGCATATTGCCCTTTTTAGGCATGCTTTTACTCAGTGGGTGCAACTGGACCCTGCTCGACCCGAAGGGCCAGGTCGGCATTGAGCAGAAGAACCTGATCCTGATCGCCACCGGCCTGATGCTGCTGGTGGTCGTGCCCGTGATCATCATGACCCTGGCGTTCGCCTGGAAGTACCGTGCTTCCAACAAGGCCGCCACCTACACCCCCGACTGGTCGCACTCGACCAAGATCGAGGCCGCGGTGTGGATCATCCCGATCCTGATCATCATCGCCCTGGGTTACTTCACCTACCACTCCACCCACAAGCTGGACCCGTACCGTCCACTGGATTCCGATGTGAAGCCGGTGCAGATCGACGTGGTCGCGCTGGACTGGAAGTGGCTGTTCATCTACCCGGAGCAGGGCATCGCCACGGTCAACAAGATCGTCTTCCCGGCCAACACCCCGGTCAACTTCCGTGTCACCTCCGACGCCGTGATGAACTCCTTCTTCATCCCGGGTCTGGGCGGCCAGATCTACGCCATGGCCGGCATGACCACCAAACTGCACCTGATCGCCAACGAAAACGGTGTGTTTGACGGTATCTCCGCCAACTACAGCGGCGCCGGCTTCACCGGTATGAAATTCAAGGCTGTTGCCACCTCGCAAGCTGACTTCGATGCATGGGTCGCTGAAGTGAAGGCATCGCCGAAGAAACTGGACCAGGCCGAATATGACGCCTTGGCCAAAGCTAGCGAAAACAACCCAGTCGCGCTGTACAGCGAGGCTCCGGCTGACCAGTTCCAGCGCATCGTCGACAAGTACGAAGGCATGAACCGCGGTCGTCCGAACCACGAAGAAGCAGGCAGCAAAGACCTGGCCACTACCAAGGGTGTGGAATCGAGTATGCAACCAGCTGCCGGTGCAGAGGAGTAAGAGATGTTCGGTAAATTAACTCTGGAGGCGATACCGTATCACGAGCCGATAGTCATGGTGACGCTTGCCATGATCGCGCTCGGTGGTATCGCTGTCGTTGGTGCCATCACCTATTTCCGCAAGTGGACCTACTTGTGGACCGAGTGGTTGACCACGGTCGACCACAAGAAAATCGGCGTGATGTACATCATCGTCGCTATGGTCATGCTGCTGCGCGGCTTCGCCGACGCCATCATGATGCGTACCCAGCTTGCCGCCGCCACCGGTGGCTCCGAAGGCTACCTGCCGCCTGAACACTATGACCAGATCTTCACCGCCCACGGTGTGATCATGATCATCTTCATGGCGATGCCGTTCTTCACCGGCCTGATGAACCTCGCGGTTCCGCTGCAGATCGGTGCACGTGACGTTGCCTTCCCGTTCCTGAACTCCCTGAGCTTCTACCTGCTGCTGGCAGGCGTGCTGCTGGTCAACATCTCGCTGGGCGTTGGTGAATTCGCCAAGACCGGCTGGGTTGCCTATCCGCCGCTCGCGGGTATCCAGTACAGCCCTGGGGTGGGTGTCGACTACTACATCTGGGCGCTACAGCTATCCGGATTGGGTACGACGCTTACCGGCGTGAACTTCCTCGTCACCGTGATGAAGATGCGCGCCCCTGGCATGAAGCTGATGGACATGCCGATCTTCACCTGGACCTGCACCTGGGCCAACGTGCTGATCGTCGCTTCCTTCCCGATCCTGACCGCCGCGCTCGCCCTGCTGACCGTTGACCGTTATCTGGACTTCCATATCTTCACCAACGAGCTTGGTGGGAACCCGATGATGTACGTCAACCTGTTCTGGGCATGGGGTCACCCTGAGGTCTACATCCTGATCCTGCCGGCCTTCGGCGTGTTCTCGGAAGTCACCTCGACCTTCGCAGGCAAGCGCCTGTTCGGTCACCACTCGATGATCTACGCCTCGGGCGCGATCGCCATCCTCGGCTTCGCGGTCTGGCTGCACCACTTCTTCACCATGGGTGCCGGCGCCAGCGTCAACACCTTCTTCGGCCTGGCGACGATGCTGATCTCCATTCCGACCGGTGTGAAGCTGTTCAACTGGCTGTTCACCATCTACCAGGGCCGTCTGCGCTTCACCGCGCCGATCATGTGGACCCTGGGCTTCATGGTCACCTTCTCCATCGGTGGCATGACCGGCGTCCTGCTGGCTGTTCCAGGTGCCGACTTCGTTCTGCACAACAGCCTGTTCGTGATCGCCCACTTCCACAACGTGATCATCGGTGGCGCGGTATTCGGCTACATCGCCGGCTTCGCCTTCTGGTTCCCGAAAGCCTTCGGTTTCACCCTGAACGAGAAGTGGGGCAAGGCTGCCTTCTGGTTCTGGATCTCCGGCTTCTACGTCGCGTTCATGCCGCTGTACGCCCTGGGCTTCATGGGCATGACCCGTCGTCTGAACCACTCCGACAACCCGCTGTGGGAACCCTACCTGTGGGTTGCCGTGGTCGGTGCGGTGCTGATCCTGTTCGGTATCGCCTGCCAGCTGATCCAGATCTACGTCTCGGTTCGCGACCGCAAGGACAACATGGACGTCACCGGCGACCCATGGGGCGGCCGTACCCTGGAATGGTCGACTTCGTCGCCACCTCCGTTCTACAACTTCGCTCACATGCCACAGCATGTTGGCCTGGACGCCTGGCACGAAGCCAAGGAAGCCGGCGCTGCGTACAAGGCACCTGCCAAGTACGAAGCGATCCACATGCCGAGCAACACCTCCACCGGTCTGTTCATGGGTCTGCTGCTGACCGTGTTCGGCTTCGCCTTCATCTGGCACATCTGGTGGCTGGTGGGCGCGAGCCTGGTGGCAACCATCGCTGTCTTCGTTCGCCACGCCGCGCGTGACGACCAGGGCTACATGGTTCCGGCCGAAGAAGTGGCGCGCATCGAAGGCGAGCGCATGAAAGCGCTGGCCAAAGCAGGTGCTCTGCCTGCCGGCGCACGTGTCGAATCGTTTGAACGGGTGTAATCAATGTCCAGTCAAGTAATCCACGGTGGCGCGCATGGTCATGACCATGCGCACGACGACCACCACCACGACTCGGGCCAGATGACCGTACTCGGTTTCTGGCTCTACCTGATGACCGACTGCATCCTGTTTGCGTCGCTCTTCGCCACCTACGCGGTGCTGTCCGGCGGTTTCGCCGGCGGCCCGTCGGGTCACGACATCTTCCAGCTCGACTTCGTGCTGGTTGAAACCGCGTTCCTGCTGCTGTCCTCGATCACCTTCGGCTTCGCCATGCTGAAGATGTTCGCCGGCAACAAGGCAGGCGTGCTGGGCTGGTTGGCCGTGACCTTCCTGTTCGGTGCCGGCTTCATCGCGATGGAAATCTATGAGTTCCATCACCTGATCGCCGAGGGCTACGGCCCGCAGCGCAGTGGCTTCCTGTCGGCGTTCTTCGCGCTGGTCGGTACCCACGGCCTGCACGTGACTGCCGGTCTGATCTGGATGGCAATCATGATGTACCAGATCAACAAGCACGGCATCACGCCGACCGCCAAGACCCGCATGAGCTGCCTGAGCCTGTTCTGGCACTTCCTGGACGTGGTCTGGATCTGCGTATTCACCGTCGTCTACCTGCTGGGGGTTCTGTAATGGCTAACGCACACGACACTCACCACGAAGGTAATCACGGCAGCGTGAAGTCGTACATGATCGGTTTCGTACTGTCGATCATCCTGACCGCGATCCCGTTCGGCCTGGTGATGTACCCGAGCCTGCCGAAGAACCTGACCGTCCTGATCGTGGTGGCCATGGCCATCATCCAGGTTGTCGTGCACCTCGTGTACTTCCTGCACATGGACCGCTCGAAAGAGCAGCGTTCCAACGTGTCGACGTTCCTGTTCACCGTCCTGGTAATTGCACTGCTGGTCGGCCTGTCGCTGTGGATCATGTTCAGCATCCACTTCGAAATGTTGGCCAAGTGAGGTAAGACTGCATGTCCGTGAAGCACTTTATCCAAATCACCAAACCGGGGATCATTTTCGGTAACGTGCTTTCCGTGGCAGGCGGTTTCTTCCTTGCCGCTAAGGGGCATGTGGATTTCGCCCTGTTCCTGGCGGTGGTGATCGGTACTTCCCTGGTGGTCGCGTCCGGATGCGTGTTCAACAACTGCATCGACCGTGACATCGACCACAAGATGGAACGTACCAAGAACCGCGTCATGGTCCAGGGCGGCATGTCGCTGCCCCTGGCGCTGATCTACGCCACCCTGCTCGGGGTGGCGGGTTTCAGCCTGCTGTATGTGCAAGCCAACCCGCTGGCGGCGTTCTGCGCCCTGGTCGGCTTCGTCGTCTACGTCGGTTTCTACAGCCTGTGGCTCAAGCGCAAATCGGTGCACGGCACCCTGGTTGGCAGCCTGTCCGGTGCCATGCCTCCGGTGATCGGCTACTGCGCCGTGAGCAACAGCTTCGACCTGGCTGCGGTGACCCTGCTGGTGATGTTCAGCCTGTGGCAGATGCCGCACAGCTTCGCCATCGCCATCTTCCGCTTCAAGGACTACAGCGCCGCCAACATTCCGGTCCTGCCGGTGGCACGCGGTATCCTCGCGGCGAAGAAGCAGATCGTGCTGTACGTACTGGCCTTCGTGCTCGCCACCCTGATGCTGACCCTCGGCGGCTATGCCGGCCTGGGTTACCTCGCCGTGGCGGCCGCCATGGGCCTGTACTGGCTGTACATGGCCTGGGGCGGCTACAAGGCCGAGGACGACAGCAAGTGGGCCCGCAAGGTGTTCGGCTTCTCCATCCTCACCGTCACCGCCCTGAGCGTGATGATGGGCGTGGACAGCCAGACCGCGGCCGATGTGCTGATGACCTACGCGCGCTGATACAGCAGCCTGTTACACCAGGAACCCCGGCCATGTGCCGGGGTTTTTTTGTGCTTCTGAATGATGCCTAAGCCCGTTAGTTTGAATTTTAGGTAGAGCTGGCTATCAAGCTTGTCTCGACAAGATTTCTGATATTTTCGGCATCTAAAGCTACTAATCCAAGTGCCATGTCATTTATGTTGTTCTTTAGTTTTAATGCGCTGTAAGGGTTTCTCCCTCCTGCGGCATTAGCAATAAAAACTGCTGTGCTGTTCATGTGTTGAGAACGGTCTGTGAGGACGTGTGAAAAATCATACTGACTTATCCAGAATTCTATATGTTTCGTGGCTGATGTTTTGCTCAAGTCAATTTCATTGAATGTTGATATCCATGGATTGTCATGCTCTACTCTCGGCTTCACGATCACAACCGGCCTTTGCTGAGAGGTGCTCCGAGCTACAGTGGTCGATGGCTCAAGTGCTTTTATTCTGCTTGGGGCACTGGTGGGGCGTGGATTTTTTATAGTCGAGCGTTGCACGTAGTTGAGTGACGATTGACTGTTTGTTCTCCGCCTGCTTGCGCTGGTGTGACCATTTGGATCATGTCGACTTACTGGATCTCCAGAGCAATATATGTAGGCATTGATGCCCCCTTGAAGGAACGGACTTAGATTGTCGGGGGAGTGGAAACGCATCAGCAATGTGTTGTACATGCGGTAACCATTGCCCAGCAAGTAACCGTCCAGCCAGCACTCTCTGAAATGGCCGTTGAACCGCTGTTGTATTGAAACGGCTATATCCCCGGGCGTCATGCCGTAGGGTGAATAAGTAATGGTGGGGGTGTTGTCCCGTGGGTGTATCTCAACCACGCTGCCACCGTGTTCAGTCGCCAATAGATGGACAATGCTGGAGTGCGGGTTGCTGCTGAGGTGGCCCTGCTCAGCCTTCTTCTCATGCGTTCCCATTATGCATCCCATGGTCTGTCGGGTGAGGGTGCATCAAGCGTAGGCTGGCTGCTGGAACAGCGCAGCTGGCAAAAATGACAGGTCGGCGTCCGCAAGCTTTTATGCCTGTTTGTCCTGTGCCGGCCTCCTCGCGGGTAAACCCGCTCCCACAGGGTTAGCGCGATCCCTGTGGGAGCGGGTTTACCCGCGAAGAGGCCGGCCCTGAAAACATAAATCTTTGATTTTCAAAAAATACATCTGAAAATGTTAAGCAAAACAGGAAATTATCCTTTACAGAAATATTGTTTCGGCACTATCTTCTGAATCAGGCCGCCGCAGCGGCCAACGTCGCTCGGACGGTTCCGGGCGCTTACGTCTGCAGAGGAACACATGGCCAACCCAGGTTCGCCGCGCCGCTTCGCGCGCATCGATCGTCTCCCCCCGTACGTCTTCAACATCACCGCCGAGCTCAAGATGGCCGCCCGCCGCCGTGGCGAGGACATCATCGACCTGAGCATGGGCAACCCCGATGGCGCCACCCCGCCGCATATCGTCGAGAAGCTGGTGCAGGTCGCCCAGCGCGAGGACACCCACGGCTATTCCACCTCCCGCGGCATCCCACGCCTGCGCCGGGCGATCTCCAACTGGTACAAGGATCGCTACGAGGTCGACATCGATCCGGAAAGCGAGGCCATCGTCACCATCGGTTCGAAGGAGGGTCTGGCGCACCTGATGCTGGCCACCCTCGACCAGGGAGACACGGTGCTGGTGCCCAACCCCAGCTACCCGATCCATATCTACGGTGCGGTGATCGCCGGTGCCCAGGTGCGCTCCGTGCCGCTGGTGCCAGGGGTGGACTTCTTCAACGAGCTGGAGCGGGCGATCCGCGAGTCGATCCCCAAGCCGAAGATGATGATCCTCGGCTTCCCGTCCAACCCCACCGCCCAGTGCGTCGAGCTGGACTTCTTCGAGCGCGTTGTGGCCCTGGCCAAGCAGTACGACGTGCTGGTGGTGCACGACCTGGCCTATGCCGACATCGTCTACGACGGCTGGAAGGCGCCGTCGATCATGCAGGTGCCGGGCGCCAAGGACATCGCGGTGGAGTTCTTCACCTTGTCCAAGAGCTACAACATGGCCGGCTGGCGGATCGGCTTCATGGTCGGTAACCCCGAGCTGGTCAGCGCCCTGGCGCGGATCAAGAGCTACCACGACTACGGCACCTTCACCCCGCTGCAGGTGGCCGCCATCGCTGCCCTGGAAGGCGACCAGCAGTGTGTGCGAGACATCGCCGAGCAATATCGCCAGCGCCGCAACCTGCTGGTCAAGGGCCTGCACGAGCTGGGCTGGATGGTCGAGAACCCCAAGGCCTCGATGTATGTCTGGGCCAAGATTCCCGAGGCCTATGCGCACCTGGGCTCGCTGGAGTTTGCCAAGAAGCTGCTGGCCGAGGCCAAGGTCTGCGTGTCGCCGGGGATCGGCTTCGGTGACTACGGCGACGATCATGTGCGCTTTGCCCTGATCGAGAACCAGGACCGGATTCGCCAGGCCATTCGCGGCATTCGCCAGATGTTCCGGGCCGATGGGCTGACCAGCAAGTAAGCCGCCAGGGCGCTATCGCGGGTGTAGGAGCGGCCTTGTGCGGCGAAAGGGCCGCGAAGCGGCCCCGGGATGTATGCAGCATTGCCAAGAACCCGGGGCTGCTTTGCAGCCCTTTCGCGGCACGAGGCCGCTCCTACACAGACCTGCGCATATCGCTTACCTCGGAACGCCGATCAGCGGCGATCTTTTTTTGCTTCCCCCTCTTCTCAGCCGTCCGCGCCTGGATTACAAATAGCGCCGCGGGCGCTCGCCCCGATAACAACAACCTCCTTCCCTGGCCATCATGTCCGATCAGAACCCTTGCCTGACCTGCGGCGCCTGCTGCGGCTACTTTCGTGTGTCTTTCTTCTGGGGTGAATGCCAGTCCGCCGGCGGCGTGGTGCCCGACGATCTGGTGGTGCAGATCAACCCGACCCGGGTCGCCATGATCGGCACCGACGCCAAGCCTTGCCGCTGCGTCAGCCTGGGTGGCGAGATCGGCACGCAAGTGGCGTGCTCCATCTACGAGAACCGCTCCAGCCCCTGCCGCGAGTTCGATGCCTCGTGGGAAAACGGCGTGCACAACCCCAGCTGTGACGACGCCCGGGCAGCCTATGGCTTGCCACCGCTGACACCACCGGGCGCCAATGAGCCGCATTGGCCGGATGAGGGGGCGGAGGTAGCCTGAAGGGATTACTTGGCCTTGCAGACTGCGAACTGCGTGGGAGCGGGCTTGTCCCGCGATTGCGGTGCCGGCGTCATCCCGTGGCAAGCCCGCTCCCACAAACCGTTTCACATTCTGGCCATTCTCCATGACCGTTCGTCGGTTGGATCCAATGGCCGCAAGTCTGAAACCCGCGAAACACGTGCCGCCTAAACAAAGTATTAACACCATTTGACCGTCCCCTGTGCCGTACCGCCCGCGCCTGAGCGGCTACACATTCCCTCAAAGGAAATTCGTAGCCATAGATCAGGCGTTTCGGCCGTCGCGTGTTCCACTGCTCTTTCCTGCCCCGCTGTGCACGCATTCAAGGACTGAATCGCCTGATCCACGAAGGAGCTCTCCGTGGACAGACGTGCCGCCCCCCGTTCACCCGCCCGTTTCTCGCAACTGTCGCTGGCTGTCAGCCTGGCTGTAGGTGCGATGGCATTTGGTCTGTCCAGCGAACAGGCCCTGGCTGCCTGTAGCGCGGCCGGGGCCACGATCACCTGCAACGGCGCTGCCAACCCGCTGGCGCCGAGCTATACCAACGGCGGCAGCGGCCTCACCGTGAACGTCAACCCGGGCGCGACCCTGGGCACCTTGCTGGGCGTGGGCGGCACCTCGCTATCGCTGGCCGGCAACAACAACACCCTGAACAACTCCGGCACCATCGACCCGACGTTGCTCGGGCTGTTGAGCATCCAGTCCTCCGCCGTGCTGATCGGCAACACCGGCACCGGCAGCACCCTCACCATCAACAACAACGCCACGGGCGTGATCAAGGGCACCGGCGCCCTGCTCGGCGCCAACCTGCTGAACCTCACCGGCATGGCGCTGGACGCGCGCAACGGCGCCGCCGGCACCACCACCATCAGCAACGCCGGCAGCATCGGCTCCTCGGCCTTGGCCAGCCTCACGCTGGTGAGCGAGGACACGCCGGTCATCGCCGTGACCGGCGGCAGTACGGTGAACTTCACCAACACCGGCACCATCCTCGGCCGTGCCGCGTTCGAGGCTTCTGCGGCGGGTAACACCTTCACCAACGCCGGGACCCTGACCGGCAGCCTGTCGATGGGCGCCAACAGCACCAACCGCTTCAACGCCATCACCGGCTCCAGCGTCGGGGCAGGGCTTGGGGTCGGCGTGGCGTTGCTGGTCACCAGCAACCCCAACCTCGCCTTTGCCGCAGCCGGGAAGATCGACGGCGGCGCCGGCGGCACCAACACCCTGGCGCTGCAGAACGCCATTGGCGGCGGCAGCGGCACCGCGGGCAGCGGTACGATCAACGCCACCAACTACATCAACTTCAGCCGCCTGATTGTCGACGCCGGCACCTGGAGCCTGATCGGCCAGGTGCTCAACGGCACCACCCAGACCACCCTCAACGGAGGCCAGCTCAACTTCGACAATTCCAGTGCCTTCGGCAGTGGCGCCATCACTGTCAACGGCGGCGGGCTGGCGGGCACCGTCGGCGGCCTGAGCCTGGCCAACAACTTCACCCTCAATGCCGGCCTGAGCGTCGGCGGCGCCACCGACATGGCTCTCAATGGCGTGATCTCGGGTGTCGGCGGCCTGACCAAGACCGGTACCGGGCTGCTCACCCTCGGCGCCACCAACACCTACAGCGGCGGCACCACCCTGGCCGCCGGCGGCCTCAACCTGGCCAGCGCCGCGGCACTGGGCAGCGGCGGCCTCACCGTCAGCGGCGCCAGCAGCCTGCAGGGCAGCGTGCCACTGGTGCTGAACAGCAACGTGGCGTTGAACGCGGCGCTGACCCTGCCCGGCAGCAATGCCCTGACCCTTGGCGGCGTGCTCAGCGGCTCCGGCTCGCTGGTCAAGAGCGGCAGCGGCACCGTGACGCTCAACGGCGTCAACACCTTCAGTGGCGGTACCACACTGGCCAGCGGCACGCTGACCATCGGTAACGACAGTGCCCTCGGTTCCGGCGCGCTGACCCTTACTGGCAACGGCACCCTGAACCACACCGCCGCGCTCACCCTGGGCAACGCCATCAACCTGGGCGGCAACACCCTCACGCTGCCGGGCAGCAATGCCGCCATCCTCAACGGCGTGATCAGCGGTACCGGCGGCCTGACCAAGACCGGCACTGCCGACCTCACCCTGAACGGCGTCAACACCTACAGCGGCACCACCACCCTGGGTGGTGGCAAGCTCACTGTCGGCAACAGCGCCGCGCTGGGCACCAGCGGCCTGACCCTGGGCGGCAATGCCAGCCTGGATGCCAGCAGCGCGGCCAGCCTGGGCAACGCGATCAACCTGGGGGCCAACACCCTCGACCTGCTGGGCACCAGCGCCACCACCCTGGGTGGTGTCATCAGCGGCACCGGCGCGCTGGTCAAGAATGGCGCCGGCGACCTGACCCTCAATGGCAACAACACCTTCAGCGGCGGCCTGACGCTCAACACCGGCAAGCTCACCGTCGGGCACAGCAATGCGCTGGGCAGCGGTGCGCTGACCCTGGGCGGCAACGTCAGCCTCGACGCCGGCACCGCGGTCAACCTGGGCAACGCGGTCAACCTCGGCGCCAACACCCTCAACCTGCTGGGCACCAGTGCCACCACCCTGGGCGGTGTCATCAGCGGCACCGGCGCGCTGGTCAAGAACGGCAGCGCCGGCCTGACCCTCAACGCCAGCAATACCTTCAGCGGCGGCACCACCCTCAATGGCGGCGTGCTGACCGTGGGCAACAACAACGCCCTGGGCACTGGCGCGCTGACCCTGGGCGGCAATGCCAGCCTCGATGCGGGCGTGGCGGTCAACCTGGGCAACGCCATCAACCTGGCCGGTAACACCCTCACTCTGCCGGGCACCAGCGCCACCACACTGGGTGGCGTGATCAGCGGCACCGGGGCACTGGTCAAGAACGGCGGCAGCAACCTGACCCTGGGTGGCACCAACACGTTCAGTGGCGGGCTGACCCTCAATGCCGGCACCCTGACCCTGGCCAGCGCGGCGGCCCTGGGCACGGGCGGCCTGACTGTTGGCGGGGCCTCGACCCTGGCCAACGCCGTGGCGATGACCCTGAACAATGGCGTCAACCTCGGCGCCAACCTGACCCTGGCCGGCGCCAACAATCTCAATCTGGCCGGCAACCTCAGCGGCACCGGCGGGCTGATCAAGAACGGCAGCGCCAGCCTGACCCTGGGCGGCAACAACACCCAGAATGGCGCCACGGCGCTGAACGCCGGCACCCTGGTGCTGGGCAGCAACACCGCGCTGGGCACCGGCGCGCTCAATGCCGCCGCCAACACCACCCTCGACACCAGTGTCGCCGGGCTGAACATCGGTAACGCCCTTAACCTGGCCGGCAACCTGAATCTGCCCGGCAGCAATGACCTGACCCTGAGCGGCGTCATCGCCGGCGCCGGCGGCATCACCAAGGGCGGCAACACCACCTTGACCCTGACTGGTGCCAACACCAACAGCGGTTCCACCTTTGTCAACGCCGGTACCCTGGTGGTCGGCAGCAACACCGCGCTGGGCACCGGCACCCTCAACACCGCCGCCGGCACCCACCTGGACGCCAGCACGGCCGTGAGCCTGGCCAACGACGCCATCATCGCCGGCCCCCTGACCATCGACGGCACTGCCAACCTGGGTCTGAGCGGCGTGCTCAGCGGCATCGGCTCGCTGGTCAAGAACGGCAACGCCAGTCTGACCCTGAGCGGCAACAACGTCTTCACCAACGGCACCCAGCTCAACGCCGGCACGCTGATCCTGGGCAGCAACACCGCACTGGGCATCGGCGGCCTGGCCCTGGGTGGCAATGCCAACCTCGACACCAGCACCGCGGTAGCCGCCACCAACACCATCAGCCTCGGCGCTAACACCCTGACCGTGCTGGGCAGCAACGCCACCACCCTGACCGGACAGATCAGCGGCACCGGCGCGCTGGTCAAGAACGGCAGCGCCGGCCTGACCCTCAACGGCAACAACACCTACAGCGGCGGTACCACCCTCAACGGCGGGTTGCTGACCCTGGGCAACAACAATGCCCTGGGCAGCGGCGCCTTGACCCTGGGTGGCAACGCCAGCCTCGACGGCAGCGGCACCCTCAACCTGGGCAATGCCATCAACCTCGCCGGCAATACCCTGACCCTGGCGGGCAGCAATGCAACCACCCTCGGCGGCGTGATCAGCGGCACTGGCGCGCTGACCAAGAACGGCAGCACCAACCTGACCCTGTCAGGTGCCAACACCTTCAGCGGTGGTCTCAACCTCAATGCCGGCACCTTGACCCTGGCCAGCGCCGCGGCGCTGGGGACCGGAGCTTTGAACGTCGGCGGTGCTGCCACCTTGGCCAACTCCACGGCCATGACCCTGAACAACGCCATCAACCTCGCCGCCGACCTGTCGCTGCCCACCACCAGCAATCTCACCCTGGCCGGCAACCTCAGTGGCACCGGCGGCCTGGTCAAGAGCGGCAGCGCCACCCTGACCCTGAGCGGCAACAATACCCACAGCGGCGCCACCGCGCTCAACGCCGGCACCCTGGTACTGGGCAGCAACACCGCCCTGGGCACTGGCGCGCTGAATGCCGCCAACAACACCACCCTGGACACCAGCGTCGCCGGGCTGAACATCGGCAACGCGCTGAACCTGGCCGGCAACTTCATCCTGCCCGGCAGCAACGACCTGACCCTGAGCGGCACCATCGCCGGCGCCGGCGGCATCACCAAGAACGGCGCCACCAGCCTGACCCTGAGCGGCAACAACAGCAACAGCGGCATCACCCGTCTGAACGCCGGTACCCTGGTGCTCGGCAGCAACACCGCGCTGGGCACCGGCACCCTCAACACGCTGGCCGGCACCCACCTGGATGCCAGCACGGCAGTCAGCCTGGCCAACGACGTCACCATCGCCGGCCCCCTGACCATCGATGGCAGCGCCGACCTGGGCCTGAGCGGCGTGGTCAGCGGCATCGGTTCGCTGGTCAAGAACGGCAACGCCAACCTGACCCTGAGCGGCAACAACCTCTACACCAACGGCACCCAGCTCAATGCCGGCACGCTCACCCTCGGCAGCAACACCGCGCTGGGCATCGGTGCCCTGACCCTGGGCGGCAACGCCAATCTCGACGCCAGCACCGCGGTGGCGGTGACCAACGGCATCAGCCTGGGCGGCAACACCCTGACCGTGCTGGGCAGCAACGCCACCACCCTCGGCGGCCTGATCAGCGGCAGCGGTGCGCTGGTCAAGAATGGCAGCGCCGGACTGACCCTCAACGGCAACAACACCTACAGCGGCGGCACCACCCTCAATGCCGGGCTGCTGACCCTGGGCAACAACAACGCCATCGGCAGCGGCGCGCTGAGCGTGGGCGGCAACGCCAGCCTCGACGGCAGCGCCGCGCTCAACCTGGGCAACGCCATCAACCTGGGGGCCGGCGCCACCCTGACCTTGCCGGGCAGCAACGCCACCACCCTTGGCGGCGTGATCAGCGGCACTGGCGCGCTGACCAAGAACGGCAGCACCAACCTGACCCTGTCGGGCGCCAACACCTTCAGCGGCGGCCTCAACCTCAATGCCGGCACCCTGACCCTGGCCAATGCCGCGGCGCTGGGAACCGGCGCGCTGAACGTCGGGGGCGCCGCGACCCTGGCCAACAGCGTGGCGATGACCCTGGGCAACGACGTCAACCTCGGCGCCAACCTGACCCTTGGCGGCAGCAACAACCTGACCCTGGGCGGCGTGCTCGCCGGTACCGGCGGGTTGATCAAGAACGGCGTGTCCGACCTGACGTTGACGGGCAACAACACCTTCAGCGGTGCCATCGACCTGCTCGGCGGCAGCATCACCACCGTCGGTACCACCGCTCTGGGCAATACCTCGGCGGTCAGCGTCGGCGCCGGCACCAGCCTCAACCTCGGCGCCAGCGCCACCATCGGTGGCCTGAGCGGCGCCGGTACGGTGAATATCGCGGGCGGTGGTGCCCTGACCCTGGGCGGCAACAACCTCAACAGCGTGTTCAGCGGCGTCTTGGCCGGCAGCGGCGGGCTGATCAAGAACGGCAGTGGCAGCTTCGAGCTGTCCGGGGTCAACGTGCTCGCTGGCAATACCACGGTCAATACCGGCTTGCTCAATGTCACCGGCTCGCTGGCCAGCGCCAGCGTGCAGGTCAACAGCGGCGCCAGCCTCGGCGGCACCGGCAGCTTGCTGGGGGCGGTCGACATCGCCAACGGCGCGCACCTGCTGGCCAACAGCGGTGCGACCCTCGGCACCGGCGCATTGACCCTGCACAGTGGCTCGGTCCTCGACTTCGGCCTGGGCTCGCCCGCTACTGGTGGCACCGCGCTGGTCAACGTCAACGGCAACCTGACCCTGGACGGCACCCTCAACGTCACCGACGTCGGCGGCTTCGGCACCGGTATCTACCGGCTGTTCGACTACACCGGCGCGCTGCTCGACAACGGCCTGCTGGTCGGCAACGTGCCGGGTGCCATGTTGCCCGGCGACCTGCAGGTGCAGACCTCCATCGGCAGCCAGGTCAACCTGCTGGTCGGCGGCGCCACCGGCACCGTACAGTTCTGGGACGGCGCCCAGAGCGTGCCCAATGGCGTGATCGACGGCGGCACCGGCACCTGGAATGGCAGCAACACCAACTGGACCGATGTCAACGGCGTGCTCAACGGCAGCTGGGCCAGTGACTTCGCGGTGTTCCAGGGCACTGCGGGGGATGTCACCGTGGTCGGCACCCAGGCCGCCACCGGGCTGCAGTTCGTCACCAACGGCTATCGCCTGATCGGCGCCGGTGGGCTGGACCTGGTCAACGGCAGCAACGGCGCCTTCGCCGTGCGAGTCGACCCCGGCGTCACCGCGACCCTCAACGTCGGCCTCTCGGGCAGCGGCCAGTTGGCCAAGCTCGACAGCGGCACCCTGGTGCTCAATGGTGCCAACAGCTACACCGGCGGCACCCTGTTCAACGGCGGCACGGTCGTGGTCGGTAACAACACCGCTTTTGGCAGCGGCGCTGTCAGCACCGCCAACGGCACCACCCTGGACAGCAACACCACCGTGACCCTTGGCAACGCCTTCAATCTAAGCGGTGCCCTGACCGTCGCCGGTTCCGCCGACCTGGGGCTGTCCAACGTGGTCTCCGGCCTTGGCAGCCTGGTCAAGGCTGGCGGCGCCAACCTGACCCTGGGCAGCGCCAACACCTACAGCGGCGGCACCAGCCTGGGCGCCGGCACCCTGACCCTCGGCAACGCCCAGGCGCTGGGTACTGGCGGCCTGACCGTCACCGGCGCCGCCAGCCTGGACACCACCGGTAACCTGGCACTGGGCAATACCGTCGCCCTGAACGCCAACCTCACCCTACCGGGAACAAACGACCTCACCCTCAACGGAGCGCTCAGTGGCACCGGGGGCCTGGTCAAGACAGGTTCCGGCACGCTCACCCTCAACGGCAGCAACAGCCAGCAGGGCAGCACCAGCCTGAACGGCGGCACTCTCGTGGTAGGCAGCAACACCGCGCTGGGCACCGGCGCCCTGAACGCAGTCGGCGGCACCACCCTGAGCAGCAATGCCAACGTCACCCTGGCCAACCAGCTCAACCTGGCCGGCAACCTGACGATCGCCGGGGCGCAGAACCTGACCCTGGGCGGCAACGTCAACGGCGTCGGCGGCCTGACCAAGACCGGCAGCGGCACCCTGACCCTGAACGGCACCAATGGCAACCTGGGCAACACCAACCTCAATGCCGGCACCCTGGTGCTCGGCAGCGCCAGCGCCCTTGGCCTCGGTCAGCTCAACGCGGCGGCCGGCACCACGCTGGACAGCTCCGCGGCGATCAACATCGGCAACACGGTCAACCTGGGAGGCAACCTCACCATCACCGGCAGCAACGACCTGGGCCTGGGCGGCCTGGTCACGGGGGCCGGCAGCCTGACCAAGAACGGTGCCAGCAACCTCACCCTCAGTGGCGCCAACACCCTGACCGGAGGCGTGACCCTCAATGCCGGCACGCTGACCCTGGGCAACAACCAGGCACTGGGCACCGGCACCCTGACCGTCGGCGGCGCCAGCAACCTGGCCACCACCGGTGCCCTGACCCTGGCCAACCAGGTGACACTCAACAACACCCTGAGCCTGACCGGCAACAACAACCTGGCCCTCAATGGTGTGATCAGCGGTACCGGCGGCCTGACCAAGACCGGCAGCGGCAACCTGAGCCTCGGCGCCGCCAACACCTACCAGGGCACCACCACCCTGGGTGGCGGCACCCTGACCCTGGGCAACAACACCGCCCTGGGCACGGGCAACCTGGCGGTGACCGGCAGCAGCACCCTGGCCACCACCGGCGTGCTGCAGGTGGCCAATGCCATCGGCCTTGGCGTCGGGACCACTCTCGGCGTCAACAACACCCAGGCCCTGACCCTCGACGGTGTCATCAGCGGTGCCGGGGCGCTGAACAAACTGGGTGCCGGGCAACTGGTGCTCAATGGCAGCAATACCTACGCCGGCGGTACCTCGCTGCAGGCCGGCAGCCTGCTGCTGGGCAACGCCGGCGCCCTGGGCAGCGGTGCGCTGACCGTCAACGGCGCCGCCAGCCTCGATGCCAGCCAGGCGCTGGCGCTGGTGAACGCCGTCAACCTCGCCGGTGGCAACCTGACCCTTGGCGGCAGCCAGGCGCTGACCCTCAACGGCGTGGTCTCCGGCAGCAACGGCCTGGTCAAGAACGGCACCGCCACCCTGACCCTCAATGGCAACAACACCTACAGCGGCGGCACCACCCTCAACGCCGGCACCCTGGTGGTTGGCAGCAACACCGCGCTGGGCAGCGGCGCGTTGAGCACCGGTGCCAACACCAGCCTCGATGCCGGTGGCGCAGGCGCCACCCTGGCCAACAATGTACACCTGGGCGGTACCCTCAACCTGCCGGGCAGCGCCGACCTTACCCTCAACGGCGTGGTGGATGGCGTCGGCGGCCTGAACAAGTCCGGCGCCAGCACCCTGACCCTCAACGGCGCCAACAACTACCTGGGCGGCACCACCCTGAATGCCGGCCGGCTGGTGGTCGGCAACGACAACGCGCTGGGGCAGGGCGCCCTGACCGTCGCCGGGGCCTCGACCCTGAGCAGCGGCGCCAGCACCACCCTGGCCAACAACGTCACCCTCAATGCCGGCCTGAGCGTCGATGGCGGCAACGACCTGACCCTCAATGGCGTGATCAACGGCACCGCCGGCCTGACCAAGAACGGCAGCGGCAACCTGACCCTCAATGGCAACAACGGCTTCCAGGGCGGCACTCAGCTCAACGCCGGGCGCCTGACCCTGGGCAGCAGCGGTGCGCTGGGCACCGGTACCCTTTCGGTCACCGCCGACGCCACCCTGGCCAACAGCGCGCCCATGGCCCTGGGCAACACCATTGCCCTGAGCAATGGTGCCAACCTGACCGTTGAAGCCGCCAACGCGCTGATCCTCAGCGGCGACCTCGGCGGCAGCGGCAACCTGGTCAAGACCGGCGTCGACGACCTGACCCTGGTCGGCGTCAAGACCTTCATCGGCAACGTCGACATCCAGGCCGGCTCCCTCACCACCCTCGGCAGCGGTGTGCTGGCCAACGTCGACACCCTCAACGTCGGCGCCAGCGGCCAGCTCAACCTCAACGGCAACGCCAGCCTCGGCAGCCTGACCGGCAGCGGCCAGGTCGATGTCGGCATCGGCAGTGTCCTGAGCCTGGGCGGCAACAACCTCAGCAGCACCTTCGCCGGTGGTCTCAACGGCCTGGGCGGCCTGACCAAGATCGGCAGCGGCACCCTGACCCTGACCGGCACCAGCAACCTGGCCGACAACACCCAGGTCAACGCCGGCACCCTCAAGATCGACGGAAGCCTGGGCAGCAACCTGCTGACGGTCGCCAGCGGCGCCACCCTGACCGGCAGCGGCAGTGCCAACGCCACGGTGGTCATCAACAACGGCGGCCACTTGGCCGGGCAGAGCGGCGCCACCCTGGGCCTCGGCAGCCTGGTGCTCAACAGCGGCTCGATCGTCGATGTAGGTCTGGGCGCCCCGTCCACCGGCGGCACCGCGCTGTTCAACGTCGGCGGCAACCTGACCCTCGACGGCACGCTCAATGTCGGCAGCATCGGCGGCTTCGGCAACGGTGTGTACCGCATCTTCGACTACACCGGCGCGCTCACCGACAACGGCCTGGACTTCGGCAGCCTGCCAGTGGGCGTAGGCCTGGGTGACGTGACCCTGCAGACCGCCCTGGCCAACCAGGTCAACCTGCTGGTAAGCGCCGCCGGCCTGAACATCCAGTTCTGGGACGGCAGCCAGAGCGTGCCTAACGGTCAGGTCGATGGCGGCACCGGCGTGTGGAACGCCGGCAACACCAACTGGACCGACCTCAACGGCGTGCTCAATACCACCTGGGGCAGCACCTTCGCGGTGTTCCAGGGTACAGCGGGCGATGTCACCGTTGACGGCAGCCAGACCGTCAACGGCCTGCAGTTCGTCACCGATGGCTATCGCCTGCTGGCGGGCACCGGCGGCGCGCTCGACCTGATCAACGGCAGCGGTGGCGACACCAGCGTGCGGGTCGATCCGGGTGCCACGGCGACCCTCGATGTCGGCCTGACCGGCGTCGGCAAGCTCAACAAGCTCGACAGCGGCACCCTGGTGCTCAACGGCAGCAACAGCTACAGCGGTGGCACCCTGCTCAGCGGCGGTACCTTGATTGTCGGCAACAACGCGGCCCTGGGCAGCGGCGCGCTCGACACCGCGGCGGGCACCACCCTCGACAGCAACGCCTCGGTCGTCCTGGGCAATGCCGTCACCCTGGCGGGCCCATTGAACATTGCCGGTAGCAATGACCTGGCCCTCAACGGCAACATCGGCGGCGCCGGTGGCCTGGTCAAGGCCGGCAGCGCGCGGCTGGCGCTGGCCGGCAACAACACCTATGCCGGTAATACCGCGCTCAATGGCGGCACCCTGGTGCTGGGCTCCAATACCGCGCTCGGCACCGGCAGCCTGACCACGGCGCCCGGCACCAGCCTGGACAGCAGCCAGGCGGTCACCCTCGCCAACAACGTCACCACCACGGGCGATCTCACCGTGCTGGGCAGCAACGACCTGACCCTGGGCGGCACCGTCGGCGGCACCGGCCGCCTGCTCAAGGCTGGCCTCGCGCGCTTCGCGCTGATGGGCGCCAACACCTACAGCGGCGGCACCGACCTGCAGGCCGGTACACTGGTGGTCGGCAACAACGCGGCGCTGGGCAGCGGCGGCCTGGAGGTCAGCGGCAACGCCAACCTCGACAGCGCCAGTGCCGTCACCCTGGCCAACCCGGTCAATGTCAGTGGCGTGCTCAACGTGCTGGGAAGCAACGACCTGCAACTGGCTGGCGTGCTCAGCGGCGGGGGCGAGCTGAACAAGAGCGGCCTGGCCGACCTGACCCTGTCGGGCAACAACACCTTCAGCGGCATCCTCAACATCCTCTCCGGCAGCCTGAGCACCATCGGCACCACTGCCCTCGGTACCCAGAGCCAGCTGAACGTCAGCAGCGGCGCCAGCCTCAACCTTGACGGCAACACCAGCCTCGGCGACATCGGCGGCACCGGCGCGATCCAGATCGCCGCCGGCAACAGCCTGGCAGTGGAGGGTGGGGTGTTCGACGGCAATATCAGCGGCACCGGCACCCTGAACAAACTCGGCAACGGCACCCTGGCGTTGAGCAGCACCAACAGCCACACCGGCACCACCAACGTCCAGGCCGGGGGGCTGCAGGTGAATGGCTCCCTGGCCAGTGGCGCGGTCAACGTCGCCAGCGGCGCCAGCCTCAGCGGCGCCGGCAGCCTCGGCGGCGCGGTGACGGTGGCCAACGGCGGCAACCTCGCGGCCACCAGCGGCAGCACGTTGAACGCCGGCAACCTGGTGCTCGACAGCGGCGCCAATTTCAACGCCTCGCTGGGCACGCCGTCGTCTGGTGGTACGCCGCTGGTCAACGTGGCCAACAACCTGACCCTGGGCGGTACCCTCAACGTCACCGATATCGGCGGCTTTGGCGCTGGCGTGTACCGGTTGTTCGCCTACGGTGGCAGCCTCACCAACAACGGCATGAGCTTCGGCACCACGCCGGTGCCGATCACCGACCTGACCGTGCAGACTGCCGTGGCCAACCAGGTCAACCTGGTGGTCGGCGGTGCCAGCAACGTACTGTTCTGGGATGGCAGCCAGAGCGTCGCCAACGGCCAGATCGACGGTGGCAGCGGCACCTGGGACGCCACCAACACCAACTGGACCGACGTCAACGGTGTGTTGAACAGCACCTGGAACGACACCTTCGCGGTGTTCCAGGGCGCCCCCGGCACTGTCACCGTCAACGGCAGCCACAGCATCACCGGCCTGCAGTTCGTCACCGATGGCTATGTGCTCAACGCCGGTACCGCCGGTGAACTGCTGGGCAACGGCACCACCAACCTGCGGGTCGACAACGGTGTCACCGCGACCCTCAACGTCGCCCTCAACGGCACCGGCAGCGTCGCCAAGCAGGACGGCGGCACCCTGGTGCTCAACGCCGCCAACGGCTACAGCGGCGGCACTGCCCTCAATGGCGGCACCCTGGTGCTTGGCAACAACAGCGCGCTGGGCAGCGGCACGCTGACGGCCGCAGGCGGCACCACGCTGGACAGCAACACCGCCGTCACCCTGGCCAACACCACCGTACTCAACGGTGCCCTGGCCATCGCCGGCAGCAACGCCCTGACTCTCAATGGCGTAGTCAGCGGCACGGGTGGGCTGATCAAGAACGGCGCCGGCCTGCTGACCCTGAACGGGGCCAACACCTACAGCGGCGGCACCCAGATCAACGCCGGCGGCGTGGTGGGCAACAGCACCAGCCTGCAGGGCGCGATCCTCAACAACGGGGCCCTGACCTTCGAACAGAACGCCAACGGCAGCTACACCGGCAACCTCAGCGGCAACGGCACCCTGGCCAAGAACGGTACCGGCGAGCTGCTGCTGACCGGGGTCAACACCTTCACCGGCGCCACCAGCGTCAATGCCGGCACCCTGCTGGTCAACGGCCGTCTCGACAGCACCAGCGTGCAGGTCGCCACCGGCGCCCGCCTGGGCGGCAGCGGCACCTACGGCGGCGGCGTGCAGATCGCCAACGGCGCTACCCTGGCCGCCGGCCAGAGCGCCACGCCGCTCACAGTAGGCAGCCTCGACCTGGCGTCGGGCAGCGCCCTGGACTTCAGCCTTGGCGCTCCGGCTGCCTCCACCACCGTGGTCAGGGTCAACGGCAACCTGGTGCTTGACGGCACGCTGAACATCACCGATGCCGGCGGCTTCGGCACCGGTGTCTACCAACTGTTCAGCTACGGCGGCACGCTCACCGACAATGGCCTGGTGTTCGGCGCCATCCCCGGCAGCGTGGTCCTGGGCGACCTCAGCCTGCAGACCGCCATCGCCAACCAGATCAACCTGGTGGTGCAGAACTACGGCGAGGAGCTGCAGTTCTGGAACGGCGGCAAGACCAACCCCGACGGCAGCGTCGGCGGCGGCAGTGGCACCTGGGGCTCGAACACTGGCTGGACCAATGCCGGCGGTACCAGCAGCGAAGGCTGGAGTGGCGGCTACGCGGTCTTTGGCGGCACGTCGGGCACCGTTACCGTGGTTGGCAACCAGTCGTTCGAGGGCCTGCAGTTCCTCAGTGATGGCTACCAGGTCGTCCCGGGCTCTGGCGGCAGCCTGACCCCGGTCAACGATGCCGACGGCAGCCTGGCGGCAGTGCGTGTCAACGCCGGCGCGACGGCCACCGTCAGCGCACCGCTGGTCGGCACTGGCGGTATCGAGAAACTCGATGCCGGCACCCTGATCCTCGCGGGCGCCAACACCTACAGCGGCGGCACCACCGTCAGCGGCGGTACCCTGGTCGGCAACACCACCAGCCTGCAGGGCAACATCCTCAACAACGCCAACCTGGTGTTCGCCCAGGGCAGCAACGGCACCTTCAACGGCACCCTCAGCGGTACCGGCACCACCACCAAGCAGGGTGGCGGTACCTTGCTGCTGACCGGCAACCAGCCGTTCAGCGGCGCCTTCAATGTCAACCAGGGCGTGCTCCAGGTGGGCGACGCGGCCAACCCGGGCAGCAACCTCGGCGCCCAGGTCACGGTGGCCAACGGCGCCGCCCTGACCGGCAACGGCACCGTCGCCGGGCTGATCAACAACGGCACCGTGCTGCCGGGGCCGGCCGGCAACCTGAACGTGTCGGGCAACTTCACCAATGGCGCCACCGGCACCCTGGTGATCGACCTCGCCAGTTCACCGGTGAACTACCTGAACGTGGGCGGCACCGCGAACCTCGGCGGCAGCCTGATGGTGGCCAACCTTGCCAGCGGCAATGGCCAGTACACCGTGGTCAGCGCCGCGGGTGGCGTCACCGGTACCTTCGCCACCACCAACCTGGCCAACTCGGCGTTCCTCAACAGCTCGCTGGACTATGGCGCCAACCAGGTGACCCTGTCGGTCAGCCGCAACGGCAACTCCTTCGCCGATGTCGCCGCCACCGGCAACCAGCGTGGCGTGGCCACGGCCCTGGGCAGCGCCGGGGCGCCGGCCGAGCTGGTCAACAACCTGCTGCCGCTGGACCGCCAGGGCGCCCAGGCGGCGTTCGACAGCCTGTCCGGCGAGATCCACGCCAGCACCGCGACCGTGCTGATCGAGGACTCGCGCTACGTCCGCGAAGCGGTCAACGACCGTCTGCGCCAGGCCGACTGCAGCAACCAGGACGATCCGCGTCGCACCCTGGCGCCGACCGCCAACCAGCAGCTGACCAGCGAAGGCTGCCAGGGCCAGGCTGTGGGCTGGATCCGCGCCATCGGCGGCTGGGGTACCTACGACGGCAGCAGCAGCCATGCCAGCGTCGACCGCGACCTGTCGGGCTTCATGCTCGGCGTCGACCGTGCCCTGGATGACCAGTGGAAAGTCGGCGCCGCCGCCGGCTACACCCGCTCGAGCATCGATGCGCACCGCCGTCGCTCCGACGCCACGGTAGACAGCTACCACCTGACCACCTACCTCGGCTACCAGCTGGACGCCTTCGCCGCCCGTATGGGCGTGGCCTACAGCTGGCACGACATCGACACCAAGCGCGATGTCACCGTCGGCAGCTACGACGACCGGCTCAAGGCCAAGTACAAGGCGCGCAGCGCCCAGGTGTTCGGCGAGGTGGGCTACGCCATCGATGCCGGCGGCATCGCCCTGGAGCCGTTCGCCGGGCTGGCCTACGTCAACTACGACAGCGACACCGCCCACGAGAAGGGCGGGGCAGGGCGGCTGGAAGGCAAGGTCGACCAGGACGTGACCTTCTCCACCCTGGGCGTGCGGGCCGGCAAGCGCATCCTGCTCGACAATGGCAGCAGCGTCACGCCGCGGCTGTCGGTGGGTTGGCGCCATGCGTTCGGTGACGACAAGCCCGATGCGGATCTGCGCTTTATCGACGGTGGCGCCGGGTTCAGCACCGAGGGCGTGCCGATCGCCAAGGACGCGGCAGTGGTCGAGGCAGGGGTGGACCTGTCGGTGGGCGCGAGCGGCAAGCTGGGGGTCGGGTATTCCGGGCAGCTGTCGAGCGAGAACCGTGACCATGGTGTGGTGGTGAGCTTCAGCATGGGGTTCTGAGGTAGATCGCCGGGGCTGCGTTGCAGCCCTTTCGCGGCACGAGGCCGCTCCTACAGGAGGAGACCGTGTTCCTCTCTGTAGGAGCGGCCTTGTGCCGCGAAAGGGGCGCAAAGCGCCCCCGGCCTTTTCTTGGTCTTCGAGCGCGAGGGCTGTTGACCGCATCAGGGCCACCAGGCGTTCGCCGCAAATTTTGCAGCGCCATGCACCTGGTGGCCATGACGCGATCAAAACCCTCGTCCCAAACCCCGTAAGACATTTCCGAATTTGAAACCAAGTCCTTCAGCCAGCCAGCGCTTCGGACCTATCCTACGCGCCTGCCGGAAGGCTCTGAATTGGCCGGGAAACTCATCAGGGGTACCGTCACTGGGTCGTCACATTTGGCGACCGGGTGTGAGAAGCCCGTTGTGTGAACCATGTCGATTCCGTCAATGGCGGTCGTGCGCGTGCAGGCTTTAGCCTGACCGTGGATTCATGGTTACACACGGGCTTCTCACCATGCGTACGACTGCCACCCTAATCTGTGAGAAGGATCGAGGTGGTTGTTCCTGAATTTCAATTTCGAGGAGTAACCATGAAAAAACTTGTACCTGACCCACCCTACCCAATCCCCTTCGTCACCATCATCAGCGACCTCGACCCCGAGGAAGCCATGGCCCACGCCAACAAGCTGATGCACACCCTCAGCGACACCGTCCACGCCTACACCGTCTGCCAGCGCGACGAGCGCCTCGACGTGATGAAGGACAGCGTCGAGATCCTCGGCCAACTGGTCATCTCGCTGGTCCTCCACGCCCGGGCCAAGGGGGCGCCGGTATGAGCGACGACTTCAAGCCCGGCCCGACCCAGGGCAAGACCACCTGCCTCGAGATCTTCTGCATCCAGCCTGGCATCCCGTTCGATCACGCCTTCAGCGACCTGTCGGTGCTGCTCGGCTGCGTGGCGCATTTCACCACCGAGGCGGAGATGGAAGGGGACCTCATGGCCGCCAGTGCGGCGCGGATTCTCAGCGGTCTGGCCAAGGGGCTGATCGATGACATGGAGTTGGGGTTGAACCGAGCGCGGTGAACGGGGGGCTGCTGCGCAGCCCTTTCGCGGCATAAGGCCGCTCCTACCCGGAGTTGCTGTTTCCTGTAGGAGATCGCCCAGCCCTTCGGGCTACTCTGTCGCGCAGGTAACAGAGTTCCAGCGTGG